>JASGCS010000012.1:0-7196 GCA_030054035.1 Candidatus Methylacidiphilales bacterium | reverse complement strand
ACCACAAGCAATTCCAGATTCTCAAACCACACCAGTAGCTAGTTCTCCTGAAGCGACACCACAAGCAATTCCAGATTCTCAAACCACACCAGTAGCTAGTTCTCCTGAAGCGGCACCACAAGCAATTCCAGATTCTCAAACTACACCAGTAGCCAGCTCTCCTGAAGCGGCACCGCAGAATTTTGATCCTAGAACTGTTGATCTAAATAATTCTACAAATCTTTCAGAAGAGGCTACTAAAGACCCTGTAAACTCAGAAACTGATGGATTAGTTTCGAGTGATAGGATACCGATTAACGCAGTTACAAGATCCCAGGCCGAAGATAACGCACAAGAATTACAAAGAATTAATGACTTACGATCAAGGGAGATTGCGATTCAGAGAGAGAAGATTGAATTATCTGAAAAAATTAAAGTGGAAAAGGATATTGATAGAATCAATCAATTATTAAAGAGCGAAGCTTTACTTGCAAGCAGGGAGATAAGTTTACTTGAAGATAAGATTTTATTTCCATACAATTCTGAGGTCGGAGTTTTCTTTTCTGTAACAAAAATACCAAGTAATTTCTCAAGTCTTGATAGTATAGAGCTTAGATTAGATGGGGTATTATTACAATCTCAGGTCTACACTAAATTGGAAAATAGCTCTTTAATGAGCGGAGCAATTCAGAAACTTTACTCTGGATCTTCGATTAGTGGTGTGCGTAATCTTGAGTTAATTATTAGATTAAGAGGTGAAAATGAAGTAACTACTGAAAAAGTTTTTGCCCATACTTTTCAGAAAGAACTATATTCAAAATTCATACAAATTATTTTAGATTCAGATTCAATTACAACTAAGGAGTGGTAATTTGCGTTTCCAATATCATATTAGAATTGATATTGTTTTAATACTGTCCTTACTATTTGGAGTAGTCAGTTACGATGTGTATTCTGAAATTGCCGCAAATGAAACAGTTGTCCAGAGTTCAGTACCTCCATTACCAGCTAGTGAGCAAACTGTCAATAATGAATTAGACCTATCAAAAATAAAAACTAAAAGCGCCTCACCTTTTATCGTCTACCCAAAAGAAGTGAAATTGCCAACTAAAAAAGGTTACTTCTCACTTCCAGCCTTTGAGGTTGGTAATAATTACGACCAATTTATATATCCAAAATCTTCAGGACTATCACTTTTGAATTGGCCTCCGACAAATGATCCAGAAACAATTTTGGATTTTATATTACTGCAGAGTAGTTATGAATACTTAAATGGAAATTTTATTAACGCAATAGAAATAATCGATACTGCGATAGATAAAAATTTATTTAATCGAGTGTCTGATTCTAAACTTAAAAAACTATACATTAATGAATTACAAAGAAGAAAATCTTTGTTATATCTTGAGTACGGTGTATTTCTACCAAATAGTTTACCTATTAGAGTGTTATTTAATTATAGACAGGATAGAGTTGTTAAGAATTATGCATCGAACCTACTCGGCCTTGCACTTAATCGAAGAGGTTACTTTTCTGATTCCATCAGTATTTTAAAAAACGCAAGGAAGCCTTTTGAGAAGGAGTTTGGAATTACGCATTACTCATTGCTTTCACAGGCACTAATAGAGATTGGAGATTATCAATCTGCTATTAAAGTAATTGAAGGTGCATCTTATTTGATTAGTGAAAATCCAATTATTCAATACAACTTGGGTATTGCGTATCTAAAGTTAGGATTGTATGAAACGGGGAAAAATATTCTGGAAGAGGTTGGAGAGTACTCATATCTTTCAGAGGATGAAAGAATTCTTGCAATACGAGATCGAGCTAATCTTTCACTCGCGCAGTATTTTTTTGAAGGTGAAAAACCTGCAATGGCGGTCAAGTATTTTAGTGCAATTAGGTCAGAAGGTCCTTACGGAAACCGATCTCTACTTGGGCTGGGTTGGTCGCAATATTCTGAGCGAAACTATGCCAATGCAGTGGAAACTTGGAGTAAGTTATATAACAGAGATTCGAAAAATTACTACGTGCAAGAAGTTAAATTATCACTCCCACATGGATACTACATACTTGGCCAGTTCAATCGTTCGGCTGCTATGTATGACAGGGCACTTTTTGAGTATTTAGAACAAGTAAAGGAGATAGATGAAGTAATAACCTATTTAAATTCTGATTTATTTTACAAAGATGTTTTGTTAATAAACACACAAAGCGATCAGCAAGCGTTATCTCATCCGTTACATTATATTAAACGATTAGGTATTTTTGAGGATGGTGGTTTTGTTGATTTGATTAAAAATTACTCAGACATGAATAATTTGATCAACCATCTCACACTAAAAATTAATAGCCTAGAGTCTCTAAAAAATATTGTTATGAAAAGAAATATAAAATTAGACGCCCAATTAGCAGAGTACAATAAACAATTTCAAGATATAAAAAATAGTACTTTTTCATTGACACAAAGATACTTAGGTGCTAACAACTCCAATAGTAATTCAACTGATAGTGATTCAGAAAGCGGAAAAACATTTTCATTAGATACAGAAAAAAATTTCTTACTTGGTGATTATAAAAAAATGTACGAAGAATTAGATGATTCAATTAAAGATCTTTCACAATCTGACCAAGTTGAGTTGCAAAAAAAAGTCACTATGCTGCAACAATTTGTACTTTCACAGAATTATTTTTATAGAATAGGCTCATTAAATCCCCTACCTGAACCAAATCGCAGTTCATTAGAAGATTTTTATCAAATACTCACCAAGCTTCGTGAGGGAACTAGTAAGCTTGCCTCAAATTATTCGGAAATAATTGACTCACTTAGCTACTATGATACGATGATTAAAAATCAAATTATCAATGTAAATACTTTATTAGAAAAATTAAAGTCACAACAATTAGTTAATAAAAATACTATTAAAGAAACCGCAATGCGAACAATGAAAAAAGAAAGAGAGAGAATTTCAAGTTATAGCACTGTTGCATATAGCGAACTTAGAAAATCTATAGTCCAATCTAAAAATAGATTCGTTATAAGTGAAGCAAAAAAAATAGAAGAACAGGATAAAATAGAAAAAATTAAAAGATCTAAAATGTTAACTAACAGCAGTTTGGAAAATTCTACACCTCAATCCGAACCTAATGGATCTTCTGAGTTAGTGCAACCACAATGAAATTACCATCTATCTTACAATTTCGTTTTAGACCAGGCTACTTTTTTCTTAAATGCAAGGTTTTATTGTGTTTACTTATAATTAATACTGCTATCGCAGAAACAAACACTACTCAATTAGCAACTGAAGATCTAGAAACAATGCCAGAATTAAAAATATTTAATGAGGATGTTAGTATTGCATTTAAATCTTTAGATAAATCTGATTTGGATCCAGACTCTATTAGAGCAAAAGCCGATCGACTTATTGAAAGAAGCCTAGGTTTGGATATTTCAGTGACAGGTGAAATATTAGATGTGAATCAGTCAGTGAGTGTAGATCCTATCACTACAAATACAACTAAAATAGATCCTTTGGTTGTAACTAAAGATTCATTGTACCAATTACAGGATTCAATTTTTGATGACAAGTTTTTAATCAGTAATTTAGATACCAGAATTATAAATGAACAAATAAAAGTTATCACTAAAGAAGAAATTATTTCAAAAGCAACTTCAAAAATTAAATCATCAATCCCTGATATCAGAACTAAAGAAGAAATAAGTCTTGATGAAATGATCTCCAAAATGGATGATTTACAAATTGTAAATTTAGCTATTACTTTGTACGAACAAATATTATTAAATTATCCTTCATATGATAAAAATGACTATGTACTTTATCAACTAGCTCGTGCGTATTCAGATATCGGAAATAGTGATAAATCAATTCAGTTATTATCCATCCTCATAAAAGGATTTCCAACTTCAAAATTTGCAGCAGAATCCTATTTTAGAAAAGCTGAGTATTTTTCAATTAGGGGAGATTTGGCAGAAGCAGATAGAAATTATATTGCTGTACTTAATTACGGTCCTTATTCTGATTTTTATGAGTATGCTTTATATAAGAGAGGGTGGAGTAAATTTAGACAAGGTAGTTATGATGATGCACTTAATTCTTTTACAGAGCTATTAGATATTAGAATGTTAAGTAAATACGATTACGATGAACTAGTTAAGTTGAATGCCTCCGGGAGTGCTGACCCTAATCTACAAAAATTGCAAGATACATTACGAGCAATAAGTTTAAGTTTTTCTTACCTACAAGGGGTAAACGACATCAATCGTTATTTCAAAAAAATCGGAAGAAGAAAGTATGAAAATTTAGTATATGAAGCACTTGCAAATTATTATATAGAGAAACAAAGATACACTGAAGCTGCTGAAGTGTACCAACGGTTTATTAACATTTACCCGTACCACACTTTAGCCCCAAGTTACTATTTGAAAATGAGTAAAGTATATGACTTAGCTGGTTTCACAAATCTTGAAATTGAGTTAAGAAAAAATTTTGCAAGAAGCTATGATCTTAGAAGTGTGTATTGGACTTATTTTGATTTATCAAAGAATCAAGAAATTATAGATACGGTTTCTAAAAATTTAGTAGATTTAGCAGGGTATTATCACAATAAGTTTCAGCAAAGTAAAAAAAATAAAATAGATACAACTCTTGATTTTAATGAAGCGAAAGAATGGTATGAGCGATACCTTGCTTCTTTTCCAAATAGTAAGAACGCTTCTGAGATATCATATTATTTGGGAGAACTCTATTACTCAAACCAAGCGTTTGATAAAGCGTTACTTGCATATGAGAATTCTGCATATGTGTTTCAAAAGAGTTCTAAAAGCGCTGAAGCTGCCTATGCTACAGTAGTAGTAAGCTCACTAAATTTTGATAATTCAAAAAACAGTGAAGAAAAGGTGAGAACTGGCGAAAATATGCTTGCCACATCCCTTAAATTTACACATACTTATCCAACTCACCCAGAATCTAAAAATATTCAATTACGTACAGCAAAATTATTATTTGAAACCAAAAAATATGTCCAAGCAGTGGCAGAGTCTAAATTTTTACTCACGAAATTTGGAAATTTATCCAATGATGATAAATTCAGTGCTTGGCGAATCATTGCCTATTCTTTATATGATGGAGATGATCCAAAAACTTCTGAAACAGCAATTACTGAAGCCCTTAAGTACGCACCAAATAAAACTGCAGCAGATAAACTGGAAATTACTAATCTAACTGAAAATTTAGCAGCTTCGATTTTTAAACAAGCTGAGAAATTGAAAAATGAGAAAAAATATGACCTTGCACTTGCAACCTATAAGCGTGTTGCGCAAAAGACCCCAAATGCAAAAAATAGACAAAATGCTGACTATGATATTGCAACAATTTATATAATTATAAAAGACTGGAAAAATGCAATAACTTCATTAGAGTTATTTCGTAAACAATATCAAAAGAGTTCGTTTTTACCTGATATCACCAAAAAATTAGCAGTATCGTATAAAGAAGATGTTCGCTTTGAAAAAGCCGCTGTTGAATTTGAAAGGATAGAAACTGAACAAAAAGACGAATCAATTAGGAAACAGGCTCTTATTGAAGCTGCGAATTTATATGTTAGCCTAGCTGACTCAAAATCCACTATCCGAGTCTATAACAAATTTATTAATTTATTCCCTAAGCCACTAGAAGATAAATTAGCAATGCTAGATAAATTATCATATGAGTATAAAAAAATTAATAATCAAAAAGAAGTTGCAAAACTAACTCAGCAAATCTTTAATGAAAGTGCAAAAGCTAAGGGTGGGGATAGGACTGATAAAGTTCTTTACTATATGGCATCGGCAGAGCTAGAGTTAAAAAAACCAGAGTTTGAATCTTATCAAAGAATTAAGTTAAAAGAACCATTAAAAAAATCGTTAAAAGCAAAAAAAGATGCTTTACAGAGAATTTTAACTGTGTTTGGCAAGTTAACAGAGTATAAAATTGCAAATGTTACTTCTGGTGCAACATATTATTTAGGGTTGGCATATTTAGAATTTAGTAAAGCTTTTGTTGAATCTGAAAGACCTAAAAAGTTAAAAGGTTTAGAACTCGAGCAATACAATGAAATACTTGAAGAGCAAGCCGCCCCCTTTGAAGAAAATGGCGTGAAGATTTTGGAAAAAAATTTAGAATTAATTAATATTGGACTTTATGATAAATGGATACAGCAAACCATAGATAAGTTAGGCGAAATATTTCCTGCAAGATTTGCAAAGAAAGAAAAAATCGATATGCTTTCTGATGATTTACTGTAATTACTAATGCCTACTATTAAACCAACACCTATAATTTTGTATTTAATTATTTTATTATTCACGATACACTTTGAGCTTTATGCGGCCGAGCCTGTCTTAGAGAATAAAGACAAAGAAAATATTGCTCAGGAAATATCTCCAGAAGTAAATAATTTATTTTCTAAAGCAAAAAATCAGATGAAGAATAAAGAATATATTGAAGCTTTAAAAAATTTTGGACTTATAATAAATCAGAACTCATTAGTTGCTGGTCCTCATGTTAATAGAGGAATAATATTCTATGGATTTGATGATTTTATTTCAGCTGAAACTGAATTTAAATGGGCAATTCAAAAGAATCCTAATTCTACAATTTCTTATGTGTATCTTGGTTTAATAGAAAAGCAAAAAGGTAATTTTGCTGGGGCAAAAATCTATTATGAAAAAGCTAAAACAATATCACCAGACTACTCTTTAGCGTATTACAATCTCGGAATTCTCTGTGATTTGTTTTTAAAAGATATTGAATGTGCGTTAGCAAATTATAAAAAATATGATTCTCTTACCAATAAATCAGAAAAACCAGTTGGTATTTGGATTGCTGATCTTGAATCTAAATATGATGTTATAAAACAACAACAATTAGCTCAAGATGAAGCTAGAAAAAAAGCTGAAGAAGAAGCAAAGTTAACGCCAGAGCAATTACAATCAAAACGTGACTTAGAAAGAAAAAACGCAGAAGAGGCACAACTTAAGTTAGAAAAAGAAAAACAAAAACAAGCTGAATTAGAAGAAGAAAGATTGAGAGCAGAAGAGCGAAAGCAATTATTGGAAGAAACGAAATTAAAACAAGCTGAAGAAGATAAAATAAAAATGCTCCAAGATGAGAAAGCTAAGATAGAAGCAGAGAAAGTTCAGGAAGCGAATCGTCTTA
>JASGCS010000011.1 GCA_030054035.1 Candidatus Methylacidiphilales bacterium | reverse complement strand
CTAAGATAGAAGCAGAGAAAGTTCAGGAAGCGAATCGTCTTAAAGAAGAAGAAGCTAAGAAACAAAAGAAACTTCAAGATGAGAAAGCTAAAATAGAAGCAGAGAAAGCCCAGGAAGCGAATCGTCTTAAAGAAGAAGAAGCCAAAAAACAAAAGAAACTTCAAGATGAGAAAGCTAAAATAGAAGCAGAGAAAGCCCAGGAAGCGAATCGTGCTAAGAAAAAAGAAGCAGAAGAAGAGGAACGAAGAATAAAACGTGAACTAGATCGTGAAAAGACTAAATCTGAAAATAAAAATCTAAGCGATGAGCAAAAAGCTAAAATTATTGAAAAGGCTAAAAAGGAGCTAGAAGATGATAAATAAATTAACTTTAATTATATCAATTGTTTTTTTAACTTTTAGTGCGATATCTGCTGAGCTAGAAAATAAAGAAGTCGCTAAAAATAATCCCCCTCAAAATAAGTCTAAGATCTATACTTTTGGTGGGACTAATATTATTGGAGTTCAAGAAGCAGCCAAAAGTTTGGTACTTGTTCCTTGGAAATCTGGTGTTGATTGGGAAGATGGCAAACTTCGTAGTAATATCAAACGATTTCCAATAATTCCAGTTAATGAAGAGCTATTGAAACATGAAGAATCAAACTAAACTAACCACTTTTTCGATTTAAAATATTAAATGATTTAAAATATGTTATAATATGGTTTATACAAATTAAAATATTGAGGTAAATAAAATGGATTTTTTAAATGAACTACTACATTTTTTTAAAGCAGAAGCATATGTTGCTATTCCGATTCTGTTGGTTATAGTTTTGGGATTTGCTATCTCTGCAGAAAGGTTTTTTGCGCTATCTAGTATCAGATCTAGAAATCTTAAAGCATGGAAAGAATTTCTTCCTTTACTTGAAAAAGGTAAATTTGATGATGTTAAGCTAATGGCTCAGAAAAAACCAAGTGAAATTGGAAGATTGTTAATACTAGGTATGGAAAGATCTTCAGCAGTTAGACGTAGAGACGATATTGAAGTTGCGATGGAGGAAGGTATTCTCGAATTAACTCCACAACTGGAAAAAAGAATTCCATACATTGGTTTATATGCAAATATTTCAACACTGTTAGGACTATTAGGTACTGTTATAGGTTTGATTAAAGCGTTTAAGGCAGTCGCTGACGCACCGCCAGCTTTAAAGTCTGAATTATTGTCAGCTAGTATTGGTTTGGCTATGAACGCAACCGCTTTGGGTTTGTTTGGAGCAGTACCGATGCTTATTATGTTTACTGTAAATTCTTCTAAAGCTGCAGAAATTATGACAAGTATGGAGATGGCTACAGTAAAAACTCTTAACTTGATTACTGAAGTTAAAAAAGCTCCAGGACAAGTTTAAATCTAATTAGGGAGCTATTGTGGCAAAAAAGGGTCATGCAGAAAAAGAAACAGACGTAGATTTAACAGCGTTTCTTAATATATTGGTTACAGTTATTCCAGTCTTGCTGTCCACTGCTGTTTTTTCAAGAATGGCAGTTACTCAATTAAATTTACCTACAGTTGCTGGAGCTGGCGCTGCTGCTGCTGCTGCAAAAGGACCAACTCTAACGGTAGAAGTAATAGTACGAGGCTCGGGAATAGAAGTTACAGATGGTAAAAAAGTGGTGAGAGCATTTGCTAATGTGAAAGGTTCAACACCTGATGCGTCAGAAGATGACCCTGGTTATAGATATAAGGACCTTAATGATTATCTACTTACTTTAAAAGGTAGTTTTCCTGATAAAAATGACGCTACTATCCTGATAGAACCTCAGGTAAAGTATGATTTTGTTGTAAGCGTTATTGATGCAATTCGCTTACATAAAGACAAGCCTAGTGACCTAATTACCAAAAATGTTTTCCCTGATCTTGCAATCGGAGATGCCCCATGATAAATATAGAGATACTAGTATGAGTAAAAGAACTGCAGGAAGACTGAGAAGAAGATCAAAAAGCAAAAAACAACCAGGGTTAATGTTAACTTCATTGATGGATGTTTTTACTTTACTTTTATTTTTTCTATTGGTTAATACTTCTGGAAGTAACCCACTACAATCTCCAGCTGGTCTAGTTGCTCCGCTTTCAATTTCTGAACAAGCACCAAAAGAAGAGGCAATGGTTGTTGTTGCCACACCAGTTGAGATACTTATACAAAATAAAAAAGTTATTTCTGTTGCTGAGGTTTTAAGTCGTTCAGATGTTGAGATAAACGAGTTAGTACAAGCACTTATATCAGTACGCTCACAAGATGTAGGTGGGCTATCGGTTAAACCTGGCGAGGAAGATCCTAGGAATGAACTTATTATATTAGCTGATAAAAAACATAGCTATGAGTTTATTAGAAAAATAATGATTAGTGGTAGAAAAGCTGGTTTTACAAGACTTACATTTGCCGCTCTCGGAAAATAAAAATATATTAAGCTTATGAATAATCCTACAATTTTATTTCCACAATTAAGAGATTTAATCCTTCCATGGGTACAAACTCCGCAGGACAAAAAACATCTAAATCTATTTGCAGGATCTTTTCTTGCTTTTGGATTTGTAATAATTTATCTTGCATATAACATTGAGTACTCACCTCCTCCTCCGCAACCTGTACCACAATCTCTTATTAATACAATTATTACAGAAAGAGAAAATAAGGAAAAGGACTTAGAAGAACAACGAAGATTAGCTGAAGAAGCAGCAAGAGCAGCTGCTCAGGCTGAAAGTGAAAAGTCTTCAGAGGAAGATTCTCAATCTGCTAAAGTTGATCAAAAAGTCACTAAAAAACCTTCAATTGATGACAAATCACAAGCACGAAAAAAAGCATCTCAAGAAGGTTTAGCAGCTTTATCAAGTGAATTATCAGATTTAGGCATTGGTGGTGGTGGATCTGGGTTACCTGGTGAATCTTTTGGAAACCTTGGAGTCTCAAATGATATTAAAACTGTTGCTCCTGGTGTTAGAACAGGTTCGGTTTCTGGTACTAGTGGTGGAGTTTTAGCTTTAGAAGGTAATACTGCAGGAAGTGGCAGTCAATTGGTCACAAATCGAGGCGCTATAGGAAGTGGAAATGCAGGTCAATTAAGGAAAGGTGATGGTGGATCAGCAGGCTCAGGAATAGCAGTTCGGGAAGGTGCTTTAGGTGGGGCTTTTGGTCCTGGTAGCGGTCCTGGTGGCTCAGGAGGGCTAGCTGGAAAAGGTGGGTCTGGAGCAGGTAAGCAAATTGGTGGCGGAAGAACCGCTGAAGAAGTACAAATTGTTTTTGATACTAACAAAGGTTTATTGGATAGGCTTTACCAAAAAGAATTAAGAGTTAACCCAACTATCAAAGGAGAGATTCTTTTTGAAATTACCATTTCTCCATCAGGCTCAGTAGTATCTGTAAAAATACTTTCTTCGCAGCTTAAATCTCCAGAGCTGGAATCAAAGATGGTTGATAGAATCAAATTATTTATTTTTCAAGCTAAGCCAGCGTCAGCAGGAAATGCTGTAATAAGGTTCCCAATAAATTTCTTACCATCTGGTTAATAATTTATGAAATATAAAAATATTATTTTTATTACAGTATTATTACAATTGCTTAATCTTGAATTTGTAATTGCAGAACCTGTAGATAAACCAGTCCCAGTCCCTGAAGCAGTCGAATCTTTAGGAAGAACTCAAGGAGATATTAAAGATATTCAAAATAATATTTTTAATAAACAAATTCCTACAATTACTGATAAATTGAAAATATTTGATATTCCACCTGTCTATGATAGACCTTTAGGAATTGATGAAGGTGAAAAAATACCAGTCAATAAAATAACTATCACTGGCGTAATAGATAGACCAGAAAATTCTTTGTTTATAGCTGAATTACAGAGGTTTATTGAAGAGCAACGTTTTATTGCTCTTGGTCTTGATAAAATTGTTGATGCTGGTTTGACTAATGATGAATGGAATTTACTAAGAGATTTTGTTGAAAAAGGAACAACTTTAACTGAAGAATTAGATAATATAACTGATGAATTTAAAGATCTAATAAAATATCTTCGTTATAATAAGTCTTTTAGAACAGGCCTTTCAGTTGGACAATTACAATTGTTAGCTAATAAAATAACTGAATATTATCGAGATCGAGGCTTTTTACTTTCCGAAGCTAGGTTACCTGAGCAAAGTGTTATTGATGGTGTTGTCACTTTTAAAGTTCTTGAAGGAACCTTAGGTCAGATTAAAGTTTTTGGTGGCATTAGCTACTCTTCCCAACAAATAACGAATCAATTTGAAGATTTACTTAATCAGCCAATTACTAAATCTGGTCTTGAAAGTAGAATGATGTTTTTACAAGATTTACCAGGTTTAACTTTGTCTGCATCTCTTGCAAGGGGTGTTTCAGCTGGTGAAAGTGATCTCGTGATTAATGTAGAAAAAGAAAAAGCAAATCAGTTTGAATTATATATTGATAATCAAGGTGTTTTACAAACAGGTAGTACTAGATTGCGGTTTAGTTATACTGCTAATAATCCAACTTCATCTTCTGATAGTTTAACTCTACTTTTTCAAACCTCTCAAATCGCCCAATCCGCAAAAAGAGGAACTTTTTATGGCTCTATAAGTTACTCTGTCCCTATTTCGAACCCTGGTACCTTTTTTGACTTAAATTATGGTAAAAATACTTTTAAATATAATGGTCAGCCTTTAGATATTGAAGGTGATACTTCTTATTTATATTTAAGTTTCAGACAATATTGGGTTAAAACTAGAGAGTTGCAAATGTACAGCAATTTTACAATAAGAAATGATTCCTCTACTTATCAGCGTGAAGGTTCTCCAATTACTAATAGTCAGAAGCCTAATCTTGACTCTGCTTCTTTATCGTATGTATTTTCACACTTAAGTCGTTCAACTTCTGCTCTAAATTCAGGTAGTATTGAGTACACTTTTGGCACTCCTGGTATTGGATTCGGTGGTACTACTAAAAAATTTCATGATTCTGACCGAACAATTTCAAAAGATGGAACAAATCAAAGTGGTCAAGAATTACCTACAGATTTTTCAAAATTAAGTATTTCGCTATCTCGCCTTCAGTCAATTGATGATGAGTTTTCAATGCTTTTTAAATATTCAGCACAATTTACTAATGACCCTCTATTTTCACTATTTCAAAGCACATTAGGCGGTCCTGGTGATGTTCGTTCTGTAACTAATTCTTACTATATTAGAGACAATACAGAGTCTGGTACTATTGAATTTATCATGAATTCACCAGGTATATCAGATTTACCCTATGATGAAGGTTATACATGGGGTCAAGTGATGCAGTTTTCACTTTTTTATGATTACTCATCAGGTTACGATAATTTTGCCTTCCATTCTAAGACTACTCCAAATAAAGTACATATTTCAGGTTATGGTTTTGGATTTCAATTCAATCATCCAGATTATATCTTCGCAAGATTAACTATTGGATTTAATGATATTTCTAAGAAAGAACTTAATGCTCAAGTATCTTTAGACAGACCAATGATATTTGCAGAAATAAGATATAGTTTCTAATAATATTTTAGACTTTCTTATTTATTGTGAATTCTATCATATTTTCACTAATAAATTCCCCATCTTTGTATAGACCAAAGATTATTTTGCCGTTATTAATTAATGGTAAACCTTCTCTTTTGATATACAGGGGGTTATTTTTCTCTATAATTATTGTAGTGCCGTTAGTACTTTGATCATTTATTATGAATTTATTTCTTCTGTACTCAATTTTAGCGTGATACCTAGAAGCAAAAGTTGATGATACTGCGAGAGTGTTGTCAATTGCTCTTCCAAGCATTATTGCTTCGGTTAGAGTACTTTGATAGATGAATTTTTCACCCATATATGTTAATGCTATTTCTTCACTAAGATATTGATGTTCTTCAGTTGAAAATGTTGAAGAATTGTGACTTGCTATTCGTGTTAATTCTGTATTTTCCTCAGTCTCCCACATATGTTCATAAATAGTAAGTTTAGCTTCTTTACCCCTTACATTAGTTATGTCGTATTTTCTTGAATTGTTTTTATGATCTTCGTCGCAATAGTTATAAAGTGATTCTGAATAAATGGTTTGAGATGAACGCGCAATTGATGTCATGCGTGAAGCGATATTTACTGCATTACCAAATAAATCGTTATCTGACATTATAACTTCACCGTAATCTGCACCAATTTTAAATGAAATTGTATATTTATCTAAAACCTTGTGATCATTAAAGGTTAAATGTATTGCAGCTGCAGAATCTAATGCCTCATTTCCACTCTCAAAAGAGCACATAACTTCATCCCCTATTGTTTTGATTACAGTGCCGTTATATTTTTTGATTATATCTTTAACTTTTGAAAGTGAGATGGATATGATACTTTCTGCAATTTGATTGCCGTAAGTATCATATAGTTTAGTACTTCCTGTGATATCTGCAAAAAGTATAACTTTATTGGTTTGTGTGGTCATAACTTGCTATTAGTATACCATTAAGTTATGTATAACTTAATAATTGGCGTCCCCAAGGGGATTCGAACCCCTGTTACCGCCGTGAAAGGGCAGTGTCCTAGGCCTCTAGACGATGGGGACTTGTTTTTGGAGCCAGGCGGGATCGAACCGCCGACCTCTACAATGCCATTGTAGCGCTCTACCAACTGAGCTATGACCCCTTATTATCCACTTGTTTTGAAATATTATACTATTAAAATAACATTATCCTACTTAATAATTAAGAATATTCACCCATAAGTTCTAAGCGTTTTATAGTTTTCACTTTACCAAGGATCTCCATTATTGATTCTAGAGACGGCCCATGACTTCTTCCGATTAAAAATATACGCAGTATTGGAAAAAATTTACTTGATAAATTTGTATCAAATTGCTCAAAATAGGTAGTTAAAATATCTTTTAAACATTGTTTATTCCAGTCTACTAAATTATTAATTTGTTTTATTAAATTTATTAGGAGAGTATTATTATCTTTACAGAATAATAATTCATCTTCATTAAATAGAAGCTGAGGATAAAGAAATGATTGTATTATCTCTTCTAGTTCTTTGAGAGTCTCAACTCTTCCTTGATATAGAGTAATGACACTAGCCAACCATTCAATTGTTTCTTCTTTATGATGAATTAAACGCATTGCTATTTCTTTTGGAGGAATATTTTTTATATGTTGTTTGTTCAACCACGATAATTTATCTATATCAATTTTACAAGCTGAACGATTTAGTCCTGATAAAGAAAAATGCCTAATCGCTTCTTTCATGGTAATGTATTCCAAATTATTTTTAGACCAACCAAGTCTTAACAAATAATTGTTAAGAGCCTCGCTGGTAAAGCCATTTTCACGATATTGTAATACATTAGACGCGGCATCTCGTTTAGATAATACTTTACCCTGTTGATCCAATAGTAACGGTACATGAGTGAACGAAGGCCAATTTAATTTTGCTAATTGTGAGATAGCTTTCTGCTTAAAGGTGTTGGTAATATGATCATCACCTCTTATAACATGTGATATTTCTTGATCATTGTCATCAATAATTACAGCAAAATTAAAGGTAGGAATACCGTTTGAGCGGAGAATAATAAAGTCATCAAGTTGTTCTTGTAAAATTGTAAGCTCACCTCTAATAGTATCATTAAATGAAAGTGAATGTTGCTCGCTTGGTAATTTGATTCTTATTACTGACCCTTCATCAAGTATCGACTTATTTCTACATTGTCCATCATATTTTGGTAATGTACCTTGGGCGATTTGTTGGGTTCTTATGCTTTGCAGCCTTTCTTGGCTACAGTTACAGTAGTATGCATAACCATTTTTAAGCAGATTTTCAGCAATATCTTTATATCTAGAAATCTTTTGTGTTTGAAAGGTTGGCTTTGGATAATCGATACCTAGCCACTGTAGGGCTTCCTCAATTTGTTCGCAGTAACTGATGTTGGATCGCTCAATATCAGTATCTTCGAAACGTAGTAAAAACTCCCCACCTTTATTTTTAGCAAATAACCAATTAAATAGTGCTGTTCTCGCACCTCCTAGATGCAAGCTTCCAGTAGGACTTGGGGCAAATCTAGTTGTAACCTTCATGGAGTTTGATAGAATAATTGTATATAATAACCCATAGAGATTAAGGTTTTAACATTTTGTATGAAAATAATAGTAGATAAATTATATACCATTTACAGTCTAAAGCCCCATGAATAAACAGTTAGTTTGGCGTTCATGTGGTTTTTCCAATGTAGGTGCAGGCCATAGAAAAATTAATGAAGACTCTTTTCTAACATTGCCGGATCAAATGTTATGGGTTGTTGCCGATGGTATGGGAGGTCATGCAAGGGGGGATGTGGCGAGTTCTAAAATCAAACAAGCATTTGAAAATTTTTCTTTAAAAAAATCCCTAAGTAGCACTATTGAAAATATAGAAGACACATTGATTTCTCTTAATAAGGAGCTTCGGATGAATCTTGCAACAAATGGTAACCAAATAATGGGTAGCACGGTTGCAATGTTGCTTGGTTATGGTTCAAATGCCTATTTCTTATGGTCAGGAGACAGTAGAATTTATATCTACAGAGATAACCTACTTTCCATGGTTACTCATGATCATTCCTATGTTCAAGAAATAGTAGATCGTGGTCAAATCACTCTTGAGGAGGCTGAAAAACACCCATCGGCAAATATAATCACTAGAGCTGTTGGAGCGGTCGAGGAACTTTATGTAGATATTGATTGTCTGCCAGTAAAACCCGGCGATAAATTTTTGTTATGTAGTGATGGGCTCTATAAAGCTTTGTCTAATGAAGAAATTAGAGTTCAATTATTTGATATACCAATGCGCGCGGCTGAAAATTTAATTGCAAAAGCTTTAGAGAATCATGCAGATGATAATGTAACGGTCATTGTGGTCGAAGTATCAGATACGTAGTTTTTTATAAGTTAAATTGATGAATCAGATACTTAAAATTCTTGATGAAATCGCAAGAGGCGATTATGATAAAAGAAGTATTAAAAATAGAATTGACGCTGCAATAAAAGAAATCCCTAATGGAGTAACGAATTTTAAACAAACCATTGTTGAGTATAATCAGAAACATACCAATACTTCTGTTCCACAAGAGTTCATTGATTACTTTTTAGAGCGATACGATAAATCACTCACTGAAACACTCCTAGCATCAGATAGCAATATTGATAACGAAAAAACCATTGCAAAAACTACAGTAATTGATGCTGAAAAAACTGTAGTAATTGATACGACTAACCACGATTTAGATAATACAAATAGTAAAGATTTGTCTCAAGATAGGACTGAAATTGATGTTGTCGCTGACAGACATTCAATTACAGATAAAACTTTACAATCAACTGGCGCTTTCCTGACAGGAACTGGTTATTCGGATAATTTTAATTTAAAAGGTTCAAATGTTTCCAATAAGTTAGATGTGGGCACCGTTCTAAAAGGAAGATTTAGGTTAGAAAGTCTTTTAGGTGTCGGGGGTATGGGAAAAGTGTATAAAGCACTTGACTTAATCAAATATGAAGCTAAAAATAAGCAGCCCTATGTTGCGATCAAGTTATTAACTGATGATTTTAAAAAGCACGCTAACTCATTCATAATTTTAGAGCGTGAAGCAAGTAAATCACAGAGACTTGCCCATCCAAATATTGCCACTGTGTATGATTTTGATAGAGAAGAATCAACTGGTACTATCTATATGACAATGGAATTACTTAGTGGAATTGAATTAAAGGAATTTATAAGCACCCAAGTTGTCCCAAAAAAAGGGTTAAGTTTTGCAGAAGCGTGGCCAATTATTGAAGGACTAGCAAATGCACTTGGCTATGCCCATAAAAATCAACTAATACATTCAGATTTTAAACCTGGTAATGCATACCTTGTTGAAAATCAACAAACTAAACAACAAACAGTTAAAGTGATTGATTTTGGTATTGCTCGAGCTGGAAGTGCAAGTGAGAGAGAAGTGACCGAATTGGATGAAATCCAAATCGACTCTCTTTCAGAAAATACTAGTATTACTAAATTGGATGAAAATAATCAAAATACTAGTACAAGTATTGAGGAAAAATCAGTTGACAAAACTTTGTTTGATCCGTCTTCAATGAATGCACTCACTCCTGCCTATGCAAGTTATGAGATGCACTTTCAACAAAATCCAGATCCTGCAGATGATATTTATGCGCTGGGTTGTGTGTGTTATGAGTTGTTATTGGGAGCTCATCCATACAGGAAAAAAACTGCTGTTTATGCGGTAGAAAATAATTTACAGCCTCCCTCTCTAGATCGAACCTCTCTAACTGATCTTCAGAAATACACTTTGGAAAAATCAATTGCATTGCGTAGAAAAAATAGAATAAAGTCAATTCACGAATTTATGGAAGGCATTCGCCCAAGGCCGAATCACTCTTTAAGTATCATTAGTGTATCTTTTTTATCAATAGTAATTTTGGCAATGGTCACTCGCACTTTTTATGCGGAGCGGCTAACTAAAAAAAATACTAATACAGTACTTGCTGAATTATACTCAGATGATATAGATTTAAAGTACAAAGCACTAAGGTCAATTAAAAATTTATCTACTGAAACTCAGTCAATAAATTTTAATGATGAGGTTTGTGAGTATTCTACTGAGAATAAAGATACGCTCAAGTTAAGTTCAGAAAAAGTGAAAGAAAAATCTGATGGATCTTTAACACTAATCGATAAATTGCTTGGGGTTGGATATGATAAATATTTAATTTATACCAACGCACAGAAATCTTTAATAACTTTTGCTAAAAATGAGTCGCAAAAATTATTTATACCACCAGAATCAAAATCGTCAAAAATAGATTACGAATCAAACACGCTTAGATATAATGAAGCAGCTGCGTTAATTGACTCGCTTTACTATATTTATCCTGATTCAAAGGAAGTAAGAGATTATAGAACTTCGTTATGTAAAGCGAAGAATACATTAAGTCTTAAAATCATTGATGAATTTATAAAAGAAAATGATATAGATAAATTAAAAAAATTACTTATAATAATTGGTCAGCTTAGTAATTCCAGTATTTTTGTGCCTGAGATTTTAGATCGCGCTATTGAAGTTGTGAAAAATAAAACCTATAACAATTCAATACTGAAAATAGAAGATTACATCAAACAAACAAAAGAAGAATTGATCAAATTAAATGCAATTAATGGCGCTATTCAAAAACAATTTGATAGAGTTGAAAAAAAAATTGAACGGATTAATCAGTTTGATGAACAATATAAAATTGTGAGTGCATTACAACTTGATGCAATTCTTAATCAATTCAAGATTTATCAAGGTAATAAGTCATATGAAATTACAACTACATATAATAACCAAGATTATGATTTATTATTTTCCCCCTTTTTTATATCGGAACAAGTGTTAGGTAGTATCAATACAAAAAATAATTTATCCAGCAAAGTAATACAATCCAAGGCGACTAAATTAGAACAATCAGTAATTGGATACTATAAAACATTGGAAAATAAAAATAAATTTCATTCTTTAAAATCTACTCAATATTTTATATCTGCTAAAACGTTAATTAAAGAAATGGAGAAATTGCTAGAAAATAATTCTCTTAATGAAAATGTTAATACAATTTCAGCTAACACAAAAGAATATTATAGTATTTTAGAGAAAAATAACGATTTGACCTTACCAAATAGGTATAATGAATTTATAAGGAATTATAAACAGTTAATAATACTCAGTAATTCAAAAAACCAGTTGCAATCTTTAACCGATCAGGTTGATCAGTTACTATTGAATCAATTTAACAACGCTGTAATGGAGGTTGATTATGATAGTGCACTTTTGTACTTCATAATAGTAAAAGATTTAACTGAAAATAGTGATATGCTTTCCAAAATGCAAAGTGAACTAGTGCAATTGAATAATTTACTTATAAAAGATCAAAATAATAGGATTACTGAGAAAAAAATACTTAACATTAAAAGAGAGCTTATTAATGCCATTAATACAGATAATATTAAAGTAATTGAAAAACTTTATAAGGAATATTCTAAATATCCTGAAACGCCAGATAAGCTTATGTTTAAAAACTCAATTGCATTAAGTTATATTAAAATTGCTGAATTAACATATAAACAGTTGCCCGATCCTAATAATGTTGATGAGCTAATAAAAAATAGTAAACTTTTGACAGAGGTTAATTCTATAGTTGAAAATGGTTTATTACTTAATTTAAATAACACTAGATTAATGGAAATTCATAATAATGTTATGTTGAGATTAGAAATACTTGAATTTATAAAATCTCTTCAAGTAGAATTTAAAATAGCACTGGCTGATAAGATTATGAAATCAGATAATGTGTCATTAAGAAATAGTTTTGAGAACTATGTTGTAGCTCGAACAATAATAAGTATCACTGAAAATAATACTAATAAAAATATTGTACTGGCATGGGATCTCAGAGATAAGCTTTATAGTAAATTTCCCTCTTCTCGGCCAAGGTTGGATAAGATATCATTAAGTCAAAAGCCAATCCCTTCAAAATACGCTTCTGTAGGAATTAATCTTGTTAGTGAAGGGAAATTATCTAAAGCACAAGAATATTATACAAATGCAACTACACATGAACCTTACCACGAAGACACAATCAAGTTAGGTAGATTGATTAAAAAAGCGATAACCGAATCAATAGCTTACTATAAAGCATACGAATCTAAATTATCCTCAAGTAAGCCTAAACCAAATGATGCAAAAATAGAGTTGGATAAAGCAATAAAAATATGGAGCGATCGAGAGGAGTATCAATTAGCATCTAAGAGACTTAATAAAATGATAAGTGATCTTGGTAAAAATTCTCTAAATAATAATAAAACTATCGAACGGAGAGTGTGTTTTGAAAGTTACGCCGGTTTAGGAAAAGATTCTAGAGCCACCTGTCAGGATACTCTCGATAAAAATAACTTAGGACCACTGTTAGTTATAATACCAAGTAAAAATAACGAACAACCATTTGCGATTGGCAAATACGAGGTTTCTGTTGGGGATTTTAATAACTATTGTATTTCAAGTAATAGTTGTACAGCGAATAATGATCCTACTAGTATTAATTTACCTGTTACAAATAAATCAATTTCTGAAATTCAATCATATTTACAATGGCTATCTAATATTACTGGTTACCAATATAGACTTCCCACTATAACTGAGTGGCAGTATGCTTCAAATGTCAATGGTAAGGAAGGTAATATTGACTATAATTGTAATATTAAAAGTTATGGTGCTACGATCCGTGGTTACAGAATGGAAGCGATCTCTATCGGAAAATCTAATGGATGGGGTTTAATTAACTATGTAGGTAACGCTGATGAATTAGTAACCAATAATCAAACATTCAGTTTAGTTGGAGGGAACTTTAAAGATCGCTACGAGATTTGCAATAGCATGTTAACAAAACCTTACGATGAAAATACAATTAATAACTATACAAGTTTTAGAGTGTTGCGTTCTCTGTTTTAGTGCCATGACATTTAAATTATCACAATGTAGTAAACTCAGACTGTTAGCCTTGGCGGTGGCTTACGGCCAAATATCAAGAGTTGAATATGTAAAACTTAGAAGATTGCAACTACAAGCGATAGAGTTTAATCACCCGACACCTTCAGTACCTCCTGAAATTATTGAAAGACTTTCAATAGCACTTTCACAAAATTATGAGCAACCAGAAAATACTAATAGTGAAATTACTACTGTAATGTCTAATAAAAATAATCAATTAGACATTACTATTCAAAGACATCAAAGTAATATAAATGTTGACTACGGAGCTTGGGACAACAGTTATCAACAAGACGTAGAAAAAAAACTAGCGTTAGAGGAAAAACGTAAATCACAAGTCTCTAAAGTAAAATATTTTATTATTACCATTATTGCACTATCTGGTGTAGTATTTGGATATATATTTTATTCAAACTACACTATCAATAAATATGTTTCCCAACCATTTAAACAAATAATAAATATTAAATCGGCAATAAATAGTTCTGAAGATAGTGAACAACGATTTATACTATTAATGCAAGCAGTAAAACCATTATTAAACAATGATAGGTTAATTAATAAAGAATATTTAGATGAATTATCTTTTATTCTTAATTTGTTAGATCTGGAAACTAGAATTATATTTTCACAAACAACAGAATTTGTTGATTTGCAAGTCATGATTGAACAAAAGAGAGAAATGTATAAAAAAAATAAAGAGTTCAGTACCGATGAAGTGTTTTTAAGTGTTGATAATATTTCAAATGAATTATCACAAATTAAATTAGAAGCTTTTTCTAATCAGTGAATTTTGCTGTTCATTGCGCCCCTATGATGGGGTATACTGACAAACATTTCATCACTTTTATGAGGTATCTTGCTCCCAAGGTGCAAGTTACTACTGAAATGATTTCTCTATCAGCTCTGGTTCGTGATAAATGTATTTCAAAATTAGATCTGTCTCAGGAAGTAGGTAAAATTGTACTTCAAATAGGAGGTGCTAATATTAACGAATATAAACGAATAGCAGCGCACCTTGATTTTTCACGAATAAATAAAATAAATATAAATGCTGGCTGTCCAAGTGATGCAGTTTGTAAAGGTGGGTTTGGTGCAAGCTTTATAGAAAACCCAAACTTACTTATAGAAATAGTTTTATTACTTAAACAATTAACCAATATACCTATTTCGGTAAAAACTAGAATCGGATTAACAAATCCAATTGATAAAGATCATTTATATTCTTTACTAAATAAACTACAGCTAAATAGTTGTGATGAAGTTGTGTTGCATGCAAGATCAGCTATACTGGGTAAATTAAACCCTAGTCAAAATAGAACAGTTCCTCCACTGCAATATGAAATAGTCTCTGAAATGAAACAGCATTTCCCCACATTACCGATTATCATCAATGGTGGCATTAAGTCACTACAACTTGCCAGGCAGCAAAAAACTAAAGGGCTAGATGGTGTCATGATTGGTAGAGCCATGATTACCAATCCACTGTTTCTCAGAACTCTTCAAGAGCACTTTTATAATGAACCTACACTACCATTACAAGACGGCATAAATAGATATCTTGATTATGGCGAAGCATTGGCAAGTAAATATGGTCGCCTAGAAAGAAAATATTATCAGCCTCTCTCATTAATTTGCTCACACCTTTCTAACGCTAGACAAATCAGACATCAAATTCTTAACACATTTCCAACGCTAGATGATCTACGCATCATAATGAATGCAATAATTAGCGAGTTGACCGATAAGCCGGATTCTGTCTAGAACAGTCATTCATCTAGGCGTAAAGTCGCCCTTACGCTCAAGCGATCTACCCAAGGGCAACCAGAGGTGGTTATAGCCCTCCTATTCGATCTTGCACAAGGTGGGGTTTGCCCTGCCATTGTTGTTACCAACAATGCGGTGCGCTTTTACCGCACCATTTCACCCTTACCTGTAAAGGCGGTATATTTTCTGTGGCACTTTCCATTAGTTCACACTGTCCAGATGTTATCTGGCACCTTCCTCATTGTGTCCGGACTTTCCTCTAGCATACACTAGCGACTGTTTAGTCAACTCATTCTTATTATAGTGTATACTTATAGAAATTATAATTATAGCGTGCATTATGAATAAAAGAAAAATTTTATTATCAATGATTATAGTTTCCATAACCACTTGCATTTGTGCTTTTATGGCAAAAGCTGACACGGTGTCAAAAAACTATGTCTTTTTTGTTGAGAAACAATACAGTACTGTGTTGACAGCATTGGGAAAGCTTGAAAGTTCCTTACAAGCACTATTAAATAAACCTTCAGAATTGACACTACATGAAGCTAGAAAGAATTGGATTGAAGTGAGGGCTCTATATGCACAGACTGAAGTATTTAGATTTTATGATGGTCCTATTGAACAATATGAAACTAGAATTAATTCTTGGCCAATTAGATACCAATTTATTGAATCGGATTCTTATAACGCAGTAACTGGTTCCCAGATTATTAAAGGTTTTCTTAGTAATAACTCATTTGATTTGACTAATGAAAAAATTATTATTATTAATCAATTAGAGGACACTAAATATGTAAGCCTAGGATGGCATGCTATAGAGTACATGGTATGGGGTGTCCGTTCTGAAAATGAAAACGCTGGAAATAGGTCGGCATCATATTTTATAGAAAATTCTGAGCAAATTCGAAAACGACTGTATTTAAAAATATTGATTGAACAGTTGCGGAACGATTTGGAAAGCGTACATTTGCAATGGGTATTAGACACTCGGCAAGGTTCTAATCGTTTTGCTAATTCGTTTATAAAGTTATCTAAACAAGAGTCACTCACAAAGATAATTACTGGTGCACACTCATTAGTAGGTTTGGAAATATTACAAGAAAGATTTTTAGCGCCAATTGATTCTGGTGATCCCAATGAGCAGCAGTCTTGTTTTTCGGGAACGACTACAAATGATCATATTAATAATATTATTGGTGTAAAAAAATTATGGGAAGAGGTGTTGTATAAAGAAATTGTAGATAAAAATAAAGTATTGGCTTCCCACATTTCTAATGCTATTGTACGTTCAGAAACTAAAGCTAGAGCGCTTCCTTATTATTTTAAAGATGTGATACTTGCAAAAGAGCATTCAAATGATTTTAAGAGCGCACATGAATATGAGGATTCATTGAAGCAATTATCAAACTCTTTATATGAATTAGCAAAATACTATAATGTTAGTACTAATGTTCCTAAATACTAATTTAAATGTAGTTACGGTAGTTTTATTTGTATTTATCAAAGTGTTGTCAATAGAAAGTAGTTTGGCATCAAGTGATGATATACCACAATCCTTAGCTGACAATGCTACAACGCAGTTGCAGGGCCGCGATAGTTTTGCCATGCCTCTTGCTACCCTACCAAGCGCATTACTCAATTCATTTTATGGAGGTCATAGATTGTTTAATGTTCAATGGCTACCCTCTGGTTCAATACCAAAATCGTTAAGTGGCTTAGGTCCATTGTTTAATAGATCTAGTTGTTCAGGGTGTCATAGTAATAATGGAAGAGGGGCTATTTTACTTGATGGAAATAATCAATTAATTTCCTCTCTAGTTAGAATAACAACATCTGACGCTAGGTATGGATCACAATTAAGAACATTTGCAATTGACCCCGTCCAGCCCGATGTATCGATTACTATAGTTCCTAAGTATCTAAGCAGCTTTCAAGATATTGATGGGAAAAAAATCCAATTGCAACAATTTATTTTACATTTTTCAAATTGGTCTAAAGGCATTCCTCCATCTTCCTCGCAGTATTCATTACGAGTTGCTCCGGCAGTAATCGGTCTGGGATTATTAGCCGCAATTCCAGATAAAGAAATAATTGATAATATGAAATCGCAAGAAACAACCAAAGGACCTGTTAAAGGTAAAATAAATTATATATCGCATGGAGTAATTGGAAGGTTTGGATGGAAGGCAAACACTTCAACGCTTATAGAACAAGTTGCCGCCGCAAGCTTCTTTGATATTGGTCTTACCAATAAAATTCATTCTGATATCAATCAACCTAATGAATTACAAGATAAACAACTTAATCAATTAGTAGATTATATGGAGGGTATAACTGTACCCAGTGCTCCTTTAGTTACTTCTAGGCAGGCAAAAGATGGCTATCAATTATTTGTAAAAATTGGATGTGCAGGATGTCACAGACCTTCATATCAAACTAAAAGTGATAAATCGTATTTAGATGGTTTAAAGATATTTCCATTTACTGATTTACTAGTGCATGATTTAGGTGATGGTTTAGCCGATGGTAGGTCTGATGGTTTTGCTAATGGTAACCAATGGAGAACTGCTCCGCTATGGGGAATAGGCAAAATAAAGTTTATTAATAATCATACCAATTATCTCCATGATGGAAGAGCTAGAAATTTATTAGAAGCAATTTTATGGCATCAAGGTGAAGCTAAGCAAGTTACTGAAATATTTTCAAAGCTAAGCAAAGAACAAAGAGATCGTATTATTTATTTTTTAGAATCACTATAAACATGCATATATATATCAAACTTAAAGTATTACTTTAAGTTTGAAGCTTGTTGTTGGTAGATACATTTGTATAAATCATGTAAATAAGTGGGTAAAAATGGTAATTAGTGGTAAAATTAGCGTTAACCTAGGGTATTTTATATGTTTCGTGGAACTTCTGAAGTTAGCTTGGACGACAAAGGTCGTTTTCTTTTGCCTTCAAAATTTAGAAATATAATTTTGTCTAATGGGATCATTGCTACAAAGGATCCTTATGACCATTGTATTTTGTTATATCCGCAAAGTGAATGGAAGATTATTGAGGAAAAACTTTCTCTGTTGCCTAATTTAGAAATTGAGCACAGAAAGGTATTGCGCATGTTGGTGGGAGGTGCAGAGGAACTGCATCTTGACAAGAGCGGTCGATTATTATTACCTAGCCATTTACGGGCACATGCTCAAATGGAAAAGGATGCAGTATGTGTTGGTCAGATGAAAAAAATAGAAATGTGGTCTGCTAAGAAATGGAATTTGCTACAGGACATTGATAATCAAGATCGTCGTTTGTTAAATAACTCACTGGAGTCGTTGTGTCTGTAGCAAGTGTTCACATCCCTGTAATGGTAGATGAGGCAATTGATAATCTTGTTAGCAATTGTGATGGTTGCTATTTAGATGCTACGTATGGGAGAGGGGGATATAGTCAAAAAATTATTAGTAAATTGTCACTGCTGGGTAATTTGTATTGTGCTGATAAAGATGCGGAGGCTATTCGTAATGCCGAACTTCGCTTTGCCGGGCAAGATCGTGTGTATGTTGCTATAAGTAGTTTTTCTGATCTTGAGAAAAGTAATTGGCGAGGTGTTAGTGACTTACAGAATGAAGTGTCAAAGTCTTTGAAAGAATTATTTGATGGAATTGTAATTGACTGCGGTGTTTCTACAAATCAATTAATGGATGCAACACGGGGATTTAGTTTTATGCGGGATGGCCCGTTGGATATGCGTATGGATATATCACAGGCACTGCACGCTGCACAATTTATTTCTACAGTTTCAGAAGAGGATTTATGTGTAGTTTTATTGGAGTATGGTCAGGAGAAAAATTATAGAAAAATAGCCAGAGCAATTGTGAGTGCGAGGAAAAAAAAACCAATTAAAACAACGCTTGAGCTAGTAGAGGTGATAAAGTCAGTCAATGGGTCACATGATTGGAAACATTGCGCTACAAGAACATTCCAAGCAATTAGAATTGTTGTTAATAATGAATTAGAGGAAATCATTTCAATGATTAAGTATGCTAGTGATTGGTTGAAACCACAGGGAAAGTTTGTTGCTGTTACTTTTCACTCACTAGAAGTTAGAGCTATCCGATTTGCTTGTCGATTACCTGATAATAAGCTTAAATTAATAAAAACTATTATTTCACCTAAAGCTTCTGAAGTTATAAATAACCCATCTTCTCGGAGCGCTCAATTACGAGTTTTTGAAAAATGTCTAAAAAATTAATTCTTATATTTGCTGCAGTGAATTTCTTAATTGCAATGTATTCTATATCGTTAATTGAGCAAAATCGAAGAGCATTCTCTACATTTGAATCTAAAAAGATTCAAGCGGATAGATTGACTTCTTATAGAGATGAATTACAATTGCAAATTAAATATGATTTATCCCCTACTCGTGTATCTTCCTATGTGGCTAAGAAAGATATGCATGTCCCTCGTGATGATCAAATTATATGGCTAGAGGAGGGGGGGTTGCGATGAGTGATAATTATAAAATTAAAATTAAGCATACAATTTTAATTGTAATTGTGTGTACTTTTTGTTCGTTACTCATACTTCAATTATTCTATGTGTTAATCGTTCAGCGGGCTGATCTATTATCATTGTCAAGAAAGAAGATAGAAAAAACAATTGACTTAAATCCAAAGCGAGGTTCATTATTAGATAGAAATGGAGAACTTCTCGCGGCGAGCATACTAGAGTATGAATTATGGGTTGATCCAAAAATTGTACTTAAAAATCAGATAAGCACATTAAATTTATTAGCATCTTCACTTAACCGTTGCGACTCATTGTATTCTTATTTTTCCCGAGAAGAAAAAAAAGGGAAAAGGTTTATTAAAGTTATGTCTCATTTATCAACCAGCAGCACGCTCTCTTGCGAAAAAATACCACAAGGCAATATTTCTGTAGAACAAGCGACAGTGATTGAAAATCTTAAACTATCTGGAGTTAAATTAAATCCAGTATATCGTAGATATTACCCATTTAAAGAATCATTTGCACAAATACTTGGATATATGAATTCAACAAGTCCTCAAGATGGCTTGGAGTTGGTGCTCAATAATACCTTACAAGGTCAACAAGGAAAAAGCTGGATGTTGTTAGATGGTAGAGGTAATGTAATTGATGCAACTAATCTTGAGGAACAGGTTATTCATGGAACGGATGTCCGATTAACTCTTGATTATCGTCTTCAAATATTTGCATATCAAGCGCTGCAACGAACTGTTGAAACTAATCGTGCGTTGCGAGGGAGTGTTGTCATAATTGATCCTAGCACTGGTGAGGTTCTCTCGTTAGTAAACTATCCAAGTTTTAATCCAAATCAATGGACAGTTGAAGAAGTAACTAAAAATTATAACTATGCCACTCGTGATTTATTAGAATTTGGATCGGTGATAAAACCTTTCACCATGGTTGCGTTGTTTGATACCAACCACATAGCCGATAATGAACTGATTGATGTTTCAAAGGGATCTATTCAAGTCAAAGATCGCATTTTTACTGATACAGAAAAGAAAAAAATTCTAACGCTTTCAGAAATATTAAGTTACTCAAGTAATGTTGGAATAATTAAACTAGTTTCTCGTATGAGTTCAAACGAATTATATCACTCGTTTTTGAAACTTTCATTTAATACTCCAGTAGTATCAGATATATCAATTGCTCGAGGTGTGCCTCGAAATTTAGAGTCTTTACTGAGAGAAGACAGTGTTGGTAAATCTTCTATATCGCATGGCTATAGTTATAGTCTTAATACACTTAAACTCGCTCAACTATATACTGTATTTCCCGAAAAGGGAACTATTCGCCCGTTTAGGTTTCTGCTTAATTCTGAAAATAGCAATCCAATTAAAAAAATTGAAATTCCTCAAGCAGTTTTTGAAAAAGTTGACAAAATGTTATCGGTAGTTGTTTCTGAAGGAACAGGTAAAAAAGCGCAACTTTCACCTTACAGTGTAGCAGGAAAAACTGGCACAGCAAGAATGATACCACTAGGTCAAAGTGAATATTCAAGTGAAATGCATTTATCTTCATTTGTTGGGTATGCTCCTCTATATCGTCCTAAGTTGCTATGTGTGGTGGTTATCTATCAGCCACGAGCAGGTGGCTACTATGCTTCCGATGTGGCTGCCCCGCTATTTAGAGAAGTTACAAAATACGGATTAAGACTTTTTGGTGTAAAACCTGACGAGTTATCTTTATGAGATCAAATTCAATTGCTGATATTGATTATTGTGCATTACAACAGTGCGCTGCAATAAGTACGGTTAGTTCTAAAGTGGTAGAAGGAGGGGCGTTTTTTGCAGTAAGAGGAGACAGGCAACATGGCAATATGTTCATTAATGAAGCTATCAATCGTGGAAGTACGATGTTGGTTACCGATGAGCTCCAATCTCTCAACATTGACCATGCAGTTCTTTCAAAAAATATTAATTATTTCTATCACCCTCAGTTAACTGTATTACATCCATTTATAATCAATAAATTTTGGATTAAAAAACTTTCACTACAAAGCCAAGCAGAAGTAATTGCCGTCACTGGCACAAATGGGAAAAGTACTATCGTTACATTACTGGAGCAATTACTTCCTAAATGTAAATCAATTGGAACATTGTCAGGGAGTGGCCTGACCACACCTGATGTCGGGACTTTACAACAGTGGAGTGCGCAGTACCATTTGAGTGGTGTTGCATATATTGCTCTTGAGGTAAGTTCACACGCATTAACTCAACGAAGAGTCGATGCGTTAAGAATTACCAGTGCGCATTTCACAAATATTACCCATGATCATCTTGACTACCATAAAACTTTTGAAAATTATAGGGACTCCAAATTTAGTTTATTTATTGAGTACAATTTACATCACGCAACAATATGTATTACTGATGAAATATCTAAATCGCTTGTGTGTACAACTAACGCACGAAAAATAACATGTGTTTTTGATTCTGACAGCGTATTTGATTTACCTGATTATGCTCAGGGAATTAGAGTTGGTTTATTTCAAGCGACTTTAAAAGGATTAAGTTTTTGGTTTGAGTTTTTAGACAGAGATAAGCAAATTAGTAAACGATATACCACGACTATAATTCCGTTTTATGGTGTGCATTCATTAAGAAATCTTGGCTCGGTCATTTCAGAGTTACAGTTTAGAAATATAGGACATGATGAAATACTTACTTTGATTAATTCAGTTTTACCAGTACCAGGAAGAATGCAACTTTTTTTATTCCCTAATGTGCGTCATGTGTTTGTAGATTACGCACATACACCTGATGCAATGACTCAAACACTACAAGCACTTACTCTGCATGGTGCAAGTCAGATTATTTGTTTATTTGGTTGCGGTGGAAATAGGGATGTTGAAAAACGCCCTAGAATGGGGAAGATTGCTGAAGAAAAATCAAGTCTAGTTATTTTAACTAATGATAATCCTCGAGAAGAGGATCCTTTAACCATAATCAAAAATATTCAAAAAGGTATGAAAAATCCTGAAGCAGCCAAAATTATCTTTGACAGAGGGGAAGCAATTTTGTATGGAATTAAAATGCTTACTCCTGGTGGGGTGTTATTGATTGCAGGAAAAGGCCATGAGCAAGTTCAAGAATCTAATAATAAGAAAGCTTATTGGGATGATATTGCTTTTGTTTCTTCACTATTAACTGAGGAGTCTTGCAATGGTTTATAAATTATCATTATTGTATGACAGTCTGCATGTCTTTAGTTATATAACTACTCGCGCCGCTTTTGCCGCAATAACTGCGTTACTTTTTATGATAGTAAGTATGCCTTACTTTATACAAGTATTCAAGAAAAAACAGGCAATACAAATAATCAGAGAAGACGGTCCAAAACATCATACCCAAACTAAACAACAAATCCCTACTATGGGAGGTGTTCCGATAATACTTTCAGTATTACTTTCTACAAGTATTTGGGGGGCATTGGAAAATAGTTTTGTGCTAATCAGTTTACTCACTTTATTATTATTTGCGGGGATAGGTTTTTGGGATGATGGGTTGAAAATATTTTTTAAACACAGTAGAGGTATGAGTGCGAAAACAAAACTAATCCTACAAGTAATAAGTAGCATAATTATTATCTCACTTATGTACATGTATACAAATAGTGTTGATCAAAAGATTTATATCCCTATGCTTAAACAAGTTTCAATTTCTGTTGGTGTCTTATACATTTTATGGGGAATTATAGTAATAGTAGGATCAAGCAATGCAGTAAATTTAACTGACGGACTAGATGGATTGGCAATTTTGCCTGTAGTGTTAGTTGGCGGGGGTTTAGGTGTATTCGCTTATGCAACTGGGCATTATTATTTTTCAAGCTACTTATTACTTCCTTTTGTTCCTGGTGCTGGAGAACTGACAATTATTTGTGGAAGTCTGATAGGCGCTGGCCTGGGTTTTTTATGGTACAACACCTACCCTGCGCAAATATTTATGGGGGATGTTGGTTCACTATCTCTTGGTGCAGTATTGGCAGTTTTAGCACTCATGATCAAACAAGAACTGGTACTTTTAATCATGGGAATTATTTTTGTAGCAGAAGCGTTATCTGTAATCATTCAAGTAGCTTCATTTAAATTAAGAAAAAAAAGAGTTTTTAAAATGGCGCCTCTTCACCATCATTTTGAATTATTAGGTTGGAGTGAGCCAAAAATCATTGTTCGTTTTTGGGTATTTACATTTATTTTTGTTCTAATTGGTTTGGCAACTTTGAAAATACGATGAAAAGTAACAAAGAATATCCTAAATTAATTGTTGGAGCAGGAAGTACTGGTGAGTCGGTTGCGGAATATTTTCAAAAATCTAATATTCCTTTTATTATTATTGACGAATTTCTTAGTACGGAAAGATTGCTTCAATTAAAAAATAAGTTTGGTGATTGTGTTCGTTCACCGGTATCTTTTGATCAGTCATTTTCTGAGCCGTTTTCACAAGTAATATTAAGCCCAGGAGTCTCGCCACAACGAGAAATAGTTAAAAATAGAATAAATCAAATACCTATTACAAATGACATTGCACTATTTTTAGCAAATGCAAAAAAACCTTGTATTGGAATAACTGGTTCCAATGGCAAAAGCACTACATGTCTTTTGCTACAAGAAGTATTGAGGCAAGGTGGATATTCAAGTTTGATCGGTGGAAATTTTGGAACTCCAGCACTTACCCTACTCGATCAACCATTGCCAGATTTTTATATTTTAGAACTATCTAGTTTCCAATTAGAAATTGCACATTCTTATACAATTGCCATTGGGGCAATACTTAATGTTACGGATGATCATCTTGATAGACATGGTAGTTATCATGAATATTTATTGTGCAAAATGCAACTTGCTTTACATGCAAAGCGAGTAATTGTTTCTGGTGATGATGAGATACTAATGAATGAAACTAAAAAAAGAAATCCACATATATACCCTTTTTATGAAAAAAATCATCCGAAGACATTTTACATAGATATAGGATTTGATAAACAACCATTTCATAATAAAAAGAATTTATTAGCAGTATGCGAGATTATCAATGGATTAGGTATTAAATTGGACTTCTCAAAAGTTATGTTAAATAATTTTGAAGGACTACCCCATAGATTTGAAAATATAATTACCATTAATGGGGTGACTTTTATAAATGATTCAAAAGGAACTAATCCAGGGTGTGTAATCGAGGCGGTACGATATGTAAACCAACCAATTATTCTTTTGCTTGGAGGTCAGACTAAAAATACTGATCTTAGACCTTTAGCTAAGGTTTGTAGCGAGAAAGTAATGTTTACCGTGTGTTTTGGTCAAGATGCGTCGCGTATTCAACAGGTTATGCAAGAATACAATGTTTATTGTTATAGTAAGCCAACAGTTTCCGAAGCAACTCGATGCGCATACGCACGTGCAATTAATGGTGATTCTATTCTGTTTTCTCCCGCTGGTGCAAGTTTTGACCAATATTCGGGCGGTTATTCCATGCGTGGAAATGATTTTTGCTCAACCGTATACAATTTGATATGACTGCGCTAAAAAATAATTTCTCAACGCCGTTCCCACATGTTAACATTTTGTTACCAGTTCTAATTCTTGTAATTGTTGGATTGTTAGTTATGACATCTGCTACAATTCATTTAAATTCATTTAATCCTTGGTACTATACTCAAAAACATATTATATTTTTGACGATAGGTATCGTGAGTGGCTTTTTTATTTATAACTATTTTTCATTTGATAAATATCAACAGAGTAAGTCTATTTGGGTTATTTTGTACTTGATTTCAATAATATTGCTCCTAACACCAATAATACCGATATTAGGTGTAGAGCATTATGGAGCGCGAAGATGGATACGATTACCATTTGGTTTTGAATTTCAAACTTCTGAAATTGCAAAAATAACTTTAATTATGTCAATGTCTAGCTATTTACAGTGCGTTTCAAGAAAATCGGTAATACATGTACACCGTTTATATTGGAATGAAGTTAAACAACTTGGTTTCTATTCTTTATGGTTGCTGTTACCTACTATTTTATTTGCATTACAAAAAGATTTTGGATCTATAGTAGCTATGTTTGTGGTGTGGTTTGTGCTGCTGTATCTTTATAGATTTTCATTACGCGTCTTGTTATTGATCATTCCAATTTGTTTAGTGTTATTTGCAGTATTGATTATTATGGAACCTTATCGAGTAGAACGCGTAATTAATTTTCAAAAACCATTTACCTATAATCGAGAGTTGCTTATCTCAAGCGCGAAAGATACTGGTTATCAAATTCTCCAGTCTAAAATAGCGCTAGTTCAGGGTGGTTTATTTGGAGTAGGAGTTGGTGAAGGTGTGCAAAAATTACTTCATTTACCTAAAGCGCATAATGATTTTATATTTTCTACAATTGTAGAGGAGTATGGAGTGATTGGTGCGGTGTTTTTACTTTTAGTTTTTACTAGCCTAATCATAACATTACTTAGAGACGCAAGTCGTTTTTCTCAAAATAGCGCAACATGCAGTGCAAGTTTACATACAGCCTTTGCGCTTTGGATATTTTGTTTAGTCTTACTACACATTGGATCAGGAATTGGTTTTTTACCAACAAAAGGAATAACATTGCCTTTTATTAGTTATGGTGGAAGTAATTTAGTAAGTTTACTATTATTTGTTGCATTATTAAGCTCATGCAGAAAACACTCAAACAAAGAAATGGCGAAAGCAATATGAAACAGTTAATAGTACTTTCTGCTGGAGGAACAGGTGGGCATTGTTTTCCTGCGCTTGCTTGTGCCCTTGCACTTCGTGAAGCAGGGTATAAAATTTATTGGATTGGAAACGGAACATTTGCTCAAAAATTAACTAAAGACTATCAGATTGATTTTTGTGATGTAAAAATGAAAGGATTGACCGATCGTTCTATAATTACTTATTTTGTTGTTGTGATTTTGTTGTTTATGAGAATTATCCGATGTTTAGGCATACTTCTTAAAATTCGCGCTTCAAGTATTGTAACCTTTGGCGGATACACCACTGCTCCAGTCGGTATTGCTGCTTGGTTATTGAGAATTCCTTTATTTATTCATGAACAAAATAGTGTAGCTGGAAAAGTGAATCGATTGCTAGCACCTTTTGCAACTGCTATCGCTATTTCATACCAACCCACGTTCCACCTAACTAAAAAATCAATATTAAAAAAACTTTACTTGACAGGTAATCCAATTGTTAATGAAACTATAGAATACGCAAGAAAAAATTCTAAATTACCGAGTGAGCAATTACGAGTATTGATACTTGGGGGTAGCCAAGGAGCTCATGCAATAAATAAGATATTTCTTGAAGCAGTGCCCAAAATAAAAACCAGTACATTAATTACCTGTGTTCATCAATGTGGAGAAGCTCATGAACTTTCAATTCGTAGTATGTACAATTCGATTGGAGTCACTTCCGATAATAGCCAATTTAAAGTATATGGATTCCTACGACCTATCGCTCACTGGTATCAGTGGTGTGACCTTGTTATTGCTCGTGCTGGCGCGATGACTTTAGCCGAACTGGCACTTTTTGGCATTCCTTCAATATTAATACCACTACCAACTTCTGCAGATAATCATCAGTGGCACAATGGGTGTTACTATTCATCGCGTGGTGCTGCTCTTATTAAGGCTGAACATGAATGTAGTTCGGATTGGTTATCTGATCAATTACTTCAGTTCGCAACTGAAAAACGGGTACTTCTAAACAAGATGAGCGAATCTTGTAAAACGTTGTCGATTCCAGAAGCAACCTCACATTTACTTCAATTAATTATTTCATCCCATGGTAAAAAATAATACATCTATTACGCGTCAAACCATTTTAACGACTTTACCCATGGTAAAAAAAATTCATTTCATTGGGATTCTTGGGGCTGGTATGAGCGGGCTTGCAGAGGTCATGAGCAATAATGGATATCAAGTAACTGGTTCTGATATTAAAGATTCTGCTGATGCAAAACGATTACGCGAATTGGGTATAGTGGTGCATATTGGCCATAATTTTGAACATGTAATAGACACTCAGGTTGTAGTTGTTTCATCAGCAATCAGCCAAGATAATGAGGAGCTTAGGTTTGCACAAAATCATTCAATACCTATAGTTCCCCGAGCGCACATTTTAGGAGAGCTCATGCGAAATACGAATAGTATTGCAGTTGCCGGTTCTCATGGTAAAACCACAACTACTAGTTTAATTGCGCATGTATTTACACAAGCAGGATTAGAGCCATCGTATGTAATCGGAGGGCGTTTTATGAACTCTCATGCTAATGCAAAAATTGGAAGTGGCGATTATTTAATTGCCGAGGCTGATGAAAGTGACTGCTCTTTTTTGCATTTATTACCATTCATTGCAGTCATTACAAATATTGATAACGACCACCTCTCTCATTATGACTTTAGCATGGAAAAATTAAAAGATGCTTTTGTTGCTTTTGTTCATAAACTACCTTTTTATGGTGTCGCTGTGATTTGTGCGGATGATATACATCTATTAGATTTGCAAAAACGTTTTCAACGCAGAGTAGTTTCATATGGAACTCATGAGCTTGCTCATGTACGATTACTTACTATTAATTCTCTGGACATGCAATCAAAATTTACTGTTTCGGTCTTTGGGCAAGAACATACGTTTAATCTACAACTACCTGGCAAGCATAATATAAGTAACGCCCTCGCAACTATTGCAGTTGCTACCATGGTAGGGATACCGTTAGAAAGTATTTCAAATAGCCTTGCAACATTTCCTGGATTACGAAGGAGATTTCAAACTCATCCACCTTGCAAAGTTTTAAATGGAATGGTTGATATTTTAGAAGATTATGCCCATCACCCTAAAGAAATTATCGCAACATTAGATGCGGCAAAATCAGCATTCAAGAACCGAAGATTAGTGTTAGTGTTTCAACCGCATCGGTTTTCAAGAACAAAACAATTATTCAATGATTTTTCTATAGCATTAAGAAATGCTGACGTGCTTGTCATTACTGAAACCTATAGTGCCAGTGAGCCTTATGATGAGGCAGGAAGTGGAAAAGCTTTGTTCCATGTCATCCAACAATCTATGCAAGATAAAGTCCATTGGTGTCCTACCGCTGATGATATATGTGATTTCATTTATACCCAGTCCAAATCTGGAGATTATATTCTTATATTTGGAGCAGGTGATATTAATAAAATAATTCCAACACTGCAGGCTAAACATGCACACTAATTCACCATTGAACATAGCGCAGCGAGTCAAACAAGGTGTGAAATTGTCTGATTATACTTGGTGGAATGTGGGCGGTATTGCGGATTATTTTTACGAACCTTATTCTGTTGAAGACTTGCAAGAGGTGTTACTGAGCTTTAACACTAATTCAATTTGTTGGATTGGATTGGGTAGTAATGTGCTCATTCGTGATGGTGGTTACAGAGGTTTAGTTATTAGAACTTTTCCTGGTTTGCAAGAAATACGCTATGAAAAACAAAGTACGGTAACATTTTATGCTGGAGTAACTTGCGCGAAAGCTAGTAAGTGGATATCATCAGTTGAATTGGGTGGGATTGAGTTTTTATGTGGGATACCAGGTACTATAGGTGGCGCGCTAGCTATGAATGCAGGAGCACAGGGATCTGCGATTTGGGATTATGTTGTGGAGGTTTCTTGTATGCAATCAGTTCCACCATTTTCAATTCACCGCTTTACTCCTGACGATTTCACCATTGGCTACCGTTCTGTTTTGCATAAAAATATAAAAGCTCCTCTGTGGTTTTTATCTGCAACATTACTTTTACCATATCAAGTGCCGGAAAAAACCATGAGTATAATCAAGTCACATTTTCAGAAACGCAATACTACTCAGCCAATTGGAACTGCAAATAGTGGTTGTGTGTTCAAGAATCCTGAAGGTAGTTACGCAGGAAAAATAATTGATCAGCTTGGATTAAAAAATATGCGTGTAGGCGATGCAACTGTATCTAACCAACATGCTAATTTTATTATTAATACAGGTAAGGCAACCGCATCTGATATTGAACAATTAATTTTAAAAATTCAAGACTATGTGAAAGATAAAACTGGAGTTACACTTGAACTTGAAATTAGAATCATTGGGGACTCAGTATGAAAATTCGAACATCCTATATTGTGATTATAATAGGATTTAGCTTACTGGTAAGTGTCGCTGGTTACTTTTATTGGCTAACTTCAAACGCCCCCTATTCACAAGCAACTTTGCATGCTACTATTACAGAAGACCAAGTACGCTTAATAAAACAACATATCGCACAAGCGAAAACTAAAGATCAGCTTCTAATATCACTTCATACAATTCCATGGATTGAGACAGTGCAAATAGAGCAATTAGCTCATTCTAGAATATCGATACGACTTACCACTAGACAGCTCCTTGGGCGATTTGAAAACGGTATGGTTTTGATGAGCAATGGAGTTATTAGCAAGGTATCTGAATTAACTAGGTTTACTATTTTGCCAATTATCCATTCTTCGTTGGCAGATGCAACGGTAATATCGGAACATTTAGTTCGTTTGAAAAGTGAACTTCAACCTATTGGTCTACAGGTAGAAAAGTATAAAACTATAATTGATTCTGTTAGAGAAATCACTTTCACTAATGGTGCCTCGGTAATCATACATGATGATTATTTTCAAAAAAGTATATCTCGTTTTATATATGTATACTCGAAACATCAGCAAATATTTTCATCAAATAAGATTTTATTATTTGATACTAGGTATGACTATGGAATTGCAGTTGCACCAAGCAAGGGAAATCAGATATGGTAAAAAAATATGAACGCTATATTGGAGTTATTGATCTTGGTTCATATAATCTCAAATGTCTTATTGCCAAAGAAAACGACGATACAATGCTAGATATTGTTGGTTATTCAAATACCCGTTCTATGGGCATTGAAAAAGGGGTTATCGTTGACTATGTTAGCGCAGGTATTGCAACTCGAACAGCACTTCGAGAAGCAGAAAATATGAGTGGGAGAAGTATTGATCACTTAATAATTGGTTTGCAAGGTTCACATATTTCTACTATGTTATCAAACGGGTCCATAAAAATTACCAATGAAATTGTTAGCCACAATGATATCCAATCAATTATGCAATCCACACTCTCATACTTTAATGCCCATGAACGAGTCGTGTTACATAATGTTCCAGAGCGTTTTGTTCTTGACAATCAGGAGCAATATGCTACCAAAACCCCTTTCGGATTAACTGGTAAACGTATGGATGTGTCAACGTTAATAGTTTCTACTTCTGCGCAAGTTTACCAAACCTTTTCTCGCTGTCTTAATTCAATCGGAGCTAAAAACTATTCTATTTGTGCTTTACCTATCACAAGTGCATTAGCAATAATGAATTCTGATGATAAAGATTTGGGAGTATGTGTGTTGGATATTGGAGCAAGTATAACTACCGTGTCACTTTATTCACAAGGCACATTACGACATTTATCAACAGTGGAATATGCGGGAAAATCTGTTACTCGTGATTTAGCAATTGCACTGCACATCTCAAGCGTTGAAGCTGAGCAAATTAAAATTAAATTATCAAATAATGGTATGCCACCCTTAGACACCCTTGATGATTCAGAACCATGTATTGAATTATCTACTAATAAGAAAGTATCTATACAATTTATATATGATATTGTAAATTCTAGATTTAGAGAAATATTAGAATTAGCGTATAGTGATATCAAACAAAGTGGTTATATTGATACGATTGGTAGCGGAGTATTTTTGATTGGTGGATCATCTGTATATTATCAACTACCAAATATAGTTGAGGATGTTTTCCAAATGCCAGCTAAAAATGTTTTACCAGTGACATCTACTATTTTAAATCCAAGTTCCATTAATAATCAATTTTATATGCAGACCCTTGGGTTATTAGCCTATTATCAAATGGATAAAAATAATTCCTCTATAAAAAATGCCGAAGAAAATAAAGGCATATTCGCTCAATTAAATTCATGGTTCAATTAACATTAACAATAGGAGAAAACTATGTTTGAATATGTACAAGATGAAAAAATAGTCGCACGGATCAAAATTGCAGGTATTGGTGGTGCGGGTGGTAATGCAATACTGCATATGATCAAGAGAAAATTGCAAGGAGTGCGCTTCCTGTCAATTAATACTGATAAACAAGTGTTAATGAATTGCAGCCATCCAACGCTACAAATTGGTGCTAAATTAACTAAGGGATTTGGTGCAGGTGCAAATCCAGAGGTGGGTAAGAATGCAGCAGAAGAGGATGTTGAAGCTATACGAAAAGAGTTAGCTGATGTAGATATGTTATTTATATCAGCTGGTATGGGTGGAGGTACTGGTACAGGTGCGTCACCCATTGTTGCTTCAGTTGCACGAGAAATAGGAATACTCACTGTGGCTGTTGTAACTACACCCTTTAGTTATGAAGGAGCAAAACGATCTGCTATAGCGGAACAAGGAATCCACGAGCTTGAAAAAGTAGTTGACTCAATTATTATTATCCCTAATGATAAATTGTTACTTGTGTTTGGAGGAAATCACACCTGGAAAGAAGCTAGAGAATCGTCTAACGAAGTGCTGTATGGCGCAGTTCGTGGAATAGCAGATTTAGTGACATGCGTTGGAATGATAAATATTGATTTTGCTGATTTACGTTCTGTAATGAGTGCAAAAGGAAGGGCAATAATGGGAACTGGAAGTGCGTCAGGTCAAGGTAGAGCAAGAAAAGCAACTGAACAAGCAATCACTTGTCCGCTCCTAGACCATTCTTCACTGCAGGAAGCAAAAGGTCTTTTAGTCAATATAACTTCAGATGATTCAATTACTATGGATGAAATGACGGAAATTGGCACAATGACAAAAAGTATTGCACAAGAAGATGATCAAACAGTGATAGTAATAGGCCATGTCGAAGACCAATCGTTACAAGGTGAAATTAGGGTAAGCGTTGTAGCTACAGGATTAAAATACTACAAATCATCAATCAAGCAGCAACCAGAGGCGATACCAGTACAAAAAACTGTTGTAGAAGTGGTGCAAAATCAACAGCCCCCTGAGGAGGATCTAATGGATGATAGTAAAACTCAAGATGCAATTCCAGTTTTAAATAATCCAGTTGAGACATTTAATTTAAAATCTCCTGACCCAATATCTAAACCTCAGAATAAGAAACCTACTTCTCGATTACTTGGTGTTTCCACAGATTCTGAGACAAAAGAGCGTAGCGTTACATCAAAGCATGATAAAGTAGACCTAAATATGCCAACTTTTTTGAGAAATCAGGCTAACTAGATTGATATGATAAAACAGAAAACCATTAAGCACAGTGTTTCAATCAGAGGTGTTGGCTTGCATAGTGGTAAACCTGTAGAGGTTACTTTTCATCCAGCTCCTTGTGATTATGGAATTGTCTTTAGGCGGGTAGATATGCCTCAACCTAATGAAATTCCCGCTAAGTTTGATCAAGTTAGCACTACTGATTTAGCGACAAAGTTAACATTTGGTAACTCTTCTGTGGCAACCGTAGAGCATCTTTTGTCTGCTTTTGTTGGGCTGTCATTGGATAATGTATTAGTTGAGTTAACATCTGAAGAGGTGCCAATCTTAGATGGAAGCTCTTTGTTGTTTATACAATTACTTCAAGCTGCTGGAATAGAGGAGCAATCAAAAGCAAAAAATTTTATCAAAATTACCAAGACCTGTAAGGTAGGAACTGAAGATTCTTGGGCTAGTTTAGAGCCATTTGATGGATTTTGTGTAAAATTTACCATTGAGTTTAATCACCCAGTTTTTAAAAATGGACCACAATGGATAGAGTTTCATGTTAATACTATTGCCTACGCAAAAGAAATTTCAAGTGCAAGAACTTTCGGGTTTATGAGTGATTTAGAAAAATTAAGAGCAAAAAATCTAGCACAGGGCGGTGGATTAGCAAATGCAGTGGTTCTTGATGATAGCAAAGTAATAAATAAAGAAGGTTTACGTTTTGATGATGAAATGGTTCGTCACAAAGTTCTAGATGCTATTGGAGATTTGTTTTTAATTGGAGGCACCCTGGTTGGAAAATTTAGTGGCTATAAGTCCGGACATAAACTTACTAACGAATTACTACGAAAAATACACACTGAAAACGCATGGGAAACTGTAACCTTATCTTGACTTCCATTGTATCGAAATATGTTTTGGAATACAATGTTGAGCGGCTAGGTGAAATTCAACCAGTCTGCGAATTTGATTTGGGCAAGTAATTTCTAGAATGTTGCCATTTAATTGGAAAGATGTTAGACTGGAAAGTTCTGTGGGAAGTTGAATGGAGTATGTAGAAGTGTTGCTTTCCACAGTAAAGAATTCTTTTTGTAAAATGGTACCAAATACTCTTACCATGCTATTATTTTAACCTATTGGTTTTGGTATTTGGATAAGATCAATGAATATTGTAATTTCTTTTTCTTTATTTGGACGACCTAGAGCGATAGCGATTGGTGGTCGTAGATTTCATGTTGTAGCTTTAATAGCGTCATTACTGTTACTTGTACTTGGAGGGGGGATTGGCTATTCAGTAAGCCAATATTTTTCACCATATTCGCATTTAATTGAATTATGGACAAATGAATTAAACCAACAAAAAGAAATCCTACAACAACTTACATGGGAAACAGATACGAGGGTGGAAAGTCTTGCCACCGAATTAGGTAGGCTTCATTACGAAGTTTCTAAGCTTGATTCAATTACGGTTAAACTTTCAACTGCTGCCTTACTTGATGTAAAAGCATTTATAAAAGAAAAAGAATTAAATTACCCAAAAGATATAATGCGTTTCTCTCTAGCTAATAATTCAAAAATAAAATATCAAATCATTGATCTAGACCAGCTTTACCAAACAGTAGAAAAGAGAATTGATGCTAAATCTCAGGAATTGTATTTTTTATATAGTTTGTTGCAACAACGAAAAGTTACTAACGCAACAATACCAACCGGTTACCCAATAAAAAATGGTTATATTACCTCATACTATGGCATGAGACTTCATCCACTTTCAGGACAGTTTGAATTTCATAGTGGTGTGGATATTGGATCTACAGAAATAGACGGAGAAGTATTTGCGACAGCATCAGGAATTGTAACTAGTGTCGGTTATCAGGGAGGGTATGGAAACTTGATTGAGATTGATCATGGAAATGGATTGCGAACTAGGTATGCACATAACCAAAAAATATATGTTCCTAATGGAACAGTAGTGTACCGCGGTCAACCAATTGCTAAATTAGGAAGCACTGGAGATTCTACTGGACCACATGTACATTATGAAATAGTTAAAGATAATCAATCTATAAATCCGTTAAACTATATACTTCGCTAAAATTAAATGTTTCGTACAATTCTCTCTTTATTCTTATTAAATAGAAACCAACGTCAAATCAAACGCTATCAGGCTATTGCGGAAAAAATAGATGAACGGGGTAAATCGCTACTACAGATCTCAGATGATGCTTTAAAACAACTGTTCCAAGATACGCGTGCCAATATTCAACAAGGGGCTACTTTAGAATCTCAAATGGTGGAAGTATTTGCTATTGTTAGAGAGGCAAGTACTCGTGTTTTGGGAATGAGGCATTTTATCGTCCAACTTATTGGTGGTATCGCACTCCATGAAGGGAATATTGGAGAAATGAAAACTGGTGAAGGTAAAACTTTAACCGCCACACTTCCAGCAGCATTAAATGCCTTGACCGGAAAGGGGGTACATATCGTCACGGTTAATGACTATTTAGCAACTCGTGATGCAAATTGGATGGGAAAACTATTTACCTTTTTAGGATTTTCAGTGTCATCTCTTACCACATCTTTAAGTGACCAAGAAAGAAAGTTAGCTTACCAATCAGATATTTTGTATGCAGTTAATAATGAGTTAGGATTTGATTATCTTAGGGATAATATGAAATTATTTCGAGAACACCAAGTGCAAAGACCATTTAATTATGCAATTATTGATGAAGTAGATTCTGTGTTAATAGACGAAGCAAGAACCCCTTTAATTATATCAGGACAAACGAACGAACCTAGTGAATTATACACTACCGCAAATCAATTGGTCAAGCACTTTGTGAGACAGGAAAATGAAGAAGATGTGGAAGGTGATTATTTCGCAGATGAAAAATCAAAAAGAGTACATTTGAGTGATGCTGGACACGCTAAAGCAGAGTTGCTCTATCAAAAAAATGGTGTATTAGCAGAAAATGAGAATTTATATTTTCAACACAATCTACATTTAATCCATCACTTAGAATCTGCACTTTGCGCCCATGCTCATTATGTTAAAGATACAGATTATGTTGTGCAGAATCAAAAAGTTATTCTCGTTGACGAATTTACTGGAAGGTTGATGCATGGCAGAAGACTGTCGCACGGACTTCATCAAGCTATTGAAGCAAAAGAGCTGGTACCAATCTTACCAAATTCACAAACGTTAGCCTCAATAACGTTTCAAAACTTTTTTAAAAATTATCCAAAATTAGCAGGTATGACAGGAACTGCTGACACGGAAGCACAGGAATTATATGAAATTTATTCTTTAGAAGTCGTGGTAATTCCTACTAATAAAGCGATGATTAGAAAAGACTTACCTGATTTAGTTTTTTTAGACAAGAAAAGTAAATACCAAGCAATTGTAAACGATGTATTTGAGCTGTACCAAAAAGGCCAACCTGTCTTAGTTGGAACTGCAAGCATAGAAACCTCTGAAGAATTATCAATACTCTTTAAGCAAAAGTCAATTCCACATGAAGTGCTTAATGCAAAAAAACACGATCGTGAGGCAATAATAATTGCACAGGCAGGTAGACTTAAAGCTGTAACTATTGCTACCAATATGGCAGGGAGAGGGACTGACATAATCCTTGGTGGAAACCCATCACTACTGCAAGATAACCAGTTGCCCGAAGTTAACTGGCAAGAACAACATAATGCTGTGGTTGGTTTGGGCGGGCTTCATATTATTGGAAGCGAGCGCCATGAGTCAAGAAGAGTAGATAATCAACTTCGCGGTCGTTCCGGACGCCAGGGAGACCCTGGCACTTCTAGATTTTATTTATCACTTGAAGATAATTTACTGAGAATATTTGCTTCAGAAAATGTCAGTAAATTAATGCAGTGGATTGGTTTCCAACCAGGACAATCCATCGAACACCCTTTACTTTCCAAGACAATTGAATCGGCACAAAGAAAAGTTGAAGTACATAATTTTCAATTAAGAAAAAATTTACTTGAGTATGATACGATTTCTAATGATCAAAGAAAGGTTATTTATGGACAGCGAAGTGCGGTATTAGAAAAACAAAACCTTGAGCAATTAATTGAAGATATAGTTAATGGTGTTATTGATCAATTAATTTCTTCATATGCCCCTGAAACATTGTCAATTGAAGATTGGCATCTGGCATCATTAGAACAAGTTTTAGAGCAACAATTTTTTATTAAAGCATCATTTGTTACCATTATGCAAGAAGAGTCATTCGTATCCATTCGAGACACAGTTACGAAATTATTTAATAATGAAATGCAAAAAAAACGAGAATCTTTTGGCCAGGAGCAATATCAAAACCTGCTTAGACAAATTATGCTCATTATTCTTGATAAATATTGGAAAGATCATCTTATTAATTTAGAAGAGCTTATGAGAGGTATTCACCTTAGAGGTTATGCTTCTAAAAATCCTAAACATGAATACAAAAGAGAAGCATTTGAATTATTTGTAAAGTTACTTGAGCAGATGCGATTTGAAATTGTAGGGGTCTTAATGCAACCTATCATCAAACATGAGCAGCTTGAGGAAATTAATACTAGTCAATTACAAACTACCCATCAAGAGGCCTCACTAACTGAATCACCTAAATCTATCGAAGAAGTTAAAAAAATATCTCCTATTGTTTCTGGAGATAAAGTGCAAAGGAACGATCCTTGTCCCTGTGGTTCGGGTCTAAAGTATAAAAAATGCCACGGCAAAGTATAGATACATTATTGTTTGCAACTGAATACGCAAATATAAAAATCGCTAATCTCACTAAGGATGATTTGCTTCTGGTTCAAATTCCAAAAGGAAGCACTGTTTGTCAAGTATTAACGACTAATGCCCTAAAGGCAGCGCCCGTGCTTGTGGCAAAACAGCATTTAAGTAAAAATAAACACCCAGCGTACTTACTCTTTAATTCAGGAAACGCCAATGCTGCAACTGGTAAACGAGGAATTGAAGATTGCTTTACCATATGTGCAGAAGTGGCTACTTTACTTGGCATTCACCCCCATTTAATTTTACCGTACTCCACTGGCGTTATCGGTGAGTCAATGCCACTTGAGCGAATTCTTCCCAAACTTCCATCTCTTGTTTCAAAGCTAGGCAAGGCATCAATAGAACAGGCAGCTACTGCAATTATGACAACTGATACTTATCCAAAACATCTTTCTGTGCATGAAACTGTAGATCGTCATCCTACCTTAATCCAAGCGTTTGCGAAAGGCGCAGGAATGATACATCCGAATATGGCAACTTTACTTGGATGCATCTCGGTGCAAGCAAATTGTAGTTTACCAATCTTAAAAAAGATATTCAAAAATGCAATTAAAAATACTTTTAATAGAATAACTATTGACGGTGACACTTCAACAAATGATAGTTTTGTTTGTGTGGCCATCCCACACCCAACGCTTACCATATCAACTAAAAAACAGCAAGTGGAACTTGAATCAATTCTTACCACTCATCTAAACACACTTGCCATGGATATTGTCAGAGATGGGGAAGGGGCTACACTCATCATTACCATTAAAATACACAAAGCAAAAAATTATAGACAAGCCGAACTCGTGGCTCAGAGTATTGCGCTTTCACCATTAGTTAAAACAGCAATGCATGCTAGAGATCCTAATTGGGGTAGAATTGCGGCTGCCATAGGTAAAGCTGACCAGTCAATTAAAATGGACAAGGTCTCTATTGCGGTTAATTCTATCATTTGTTTTTCTAGGGGTGAAAGAGATACAAAATATCAAGAACATATTCTAAAAGAGAAAATAGCCCAAGGAGATATTTGTATTGATGTGTACCTTAATCAAGGAAACGCATCATTCTCTTATCAAACCTGTGACTTAAGCGCTGAGTATGTTCGAATCAATGCTGATTATAGAACTTAATTCAGTTAACTTTAGTTATTAAAACCGTTCCTCTTTTTATATCTTGCTCAATTCTTATCTTGTCACCTGGAATGAATGGAGAACTTCCCGGTTGAAATCGTTGTAACACTAATATTTTCTTACCATTTTCTAATGTTATGAGTAATTCCTGACCGTTAACATTATTAGTTGAATAATTGTAGTCGATGGTATTGTTGTCTATGAGTGATCCAATTGACGCACCAGCTAGCCCTCCAGCGACAGCTCCAAGCACATCATTATTTCTTGAGCCAATTATGAAACCAAGAATTGCACCTGTAGCGGCAGCTCCCCGCGCTGAAGATTTTCTTGTTGGCTTACCTATGGCTATAAATTTTGTCTCGCTAATGACTCCAAAATCCAATTCCTTATATTCTGATTCGTATTTATTTGATTGAGTATTAGATCGAGAGCAGGCTGATAGTGTTATTGCGCCAATACATAAAGTGAAAAAAATAGCTAAGGTTGTTTTATAGTTGATATATGCTTTCATGGTAGTTTTATTATAATATACTTGGCTGTGAACAATAAGTATTTTAGAAGAAGACGGGAAAATCTATTTAATCAGATGATTCCTCGATCTATAGCTATTGTTGGCTCATCAGATTTGGTAGAACGAAATGGCGGATCAAATTATCGTTATAGACCACATAGTACGGTCTATTATCTAACCGGAATATCAACTGAACCTTTTGTGGCGGTGTTTTATTGCGATGAATCTGGAAAAAGAAACTACTGGTTGTTTGCTAATCAACGAAATGAGCAAAAAGTGCGCTGGGAAGGTGAAAAAATAAATATTGCTGAGGCAGAGCAGCATGGGTTTGATCATGCCTTTGCATTACCTGACTTGGTAAAAGTTCTACAGGAAAAAACTAAAGATTGTAAATATTGCTATTTTCAAGGCAATGCAGATTTGCACAGCACTATCAAACAGATTTACAACGCAGTGGAAGTGACACCCTTAGAGATTCTCGTTAATGAAATGAGACTAATTAAACATACTTCTGAACTTAGAGCAATGAGTCAAGCAGGGCGAGTAGCCTTGGCTGGACATAGGGCATGTATGGAAAAAGCGAGAGATGGCCTGGGGGAGTACCAACTCCACGCTTTACTTTTGCAAGAATTTTACTCGCATGGGATGGAGGAAGCGTATCCTAGTATAGTTGCATCAGGTGAGCGCGCTTGTGTGCTTCATTATCATGATAATAATCATAAAATTAAAAATGGTGAATTAGTGTTAATTGATGCGGGTGCCGAAAGCAATTATTACAGTAGTGATATTACTAGAGTTTTTCCAGTCAGTGGTAAGTTTACTACACCGCAGCGACAGGTATATGAATTAGTTCTATCAGCGCAAAATAGCGCAATTGAAAAAGCCACCACTGCCCATACCATTGCGGATGTGCATCATGCAGCAGTAGAAGTGCTTTGCCATGGATTAATTGATTTAGGTATTCTTGGAGTGAGTTTTGAAGAGGTAATAGAAAAAAAGTTATACCTGCATTACTACATGCATGGCACAAGCCATTGGCTAGGTATGGATGTGCATGATCCGGGGGATTATCAAATTGACAATCAACCAAGACTGCTCGAAGTGGGTATGGTTATTACCGTTGAGCCGGGTTTATATTTAAACCATCCTAGCGTGCCTTTGGCGTTTAAAAATATCGGAATTCGCATTGAAGATGATGTTGCGATAACAAACACCGCTCCATGCGTAATTAGCAAAGGATCTTATCGCACTGTGGATGAGATTGAATCGCTCTGTGTTAGAGATTAATGGCGAGTAACATTAACACTGATGTGGCAATCCTTGGTGCAGGATTTGCATCTTTAATTTATGCGATCTCAACGAGAATGAATAAAAAAATAACTATTTATGAATCTAAAAAAATACTTTCTTATGATTCACTTGATCGGCAATTGGTGTTATCTGCTACCAGTGTTTCATTGCTCCGATCATGGGGGCTTACCCTTCAATATGCAATCAAACTTTCACTTGTCACCATAAAAATTCCTGGATTTTATCGCACGATTAGATTTAGCAACCATGATAGTGTGTGTGGGGATATTGGATATTCAGTTTCAGCCACTTCATTCTTACATGAGCTCCATGAACTATGTAGAAAAAAAAATCTATCAATTATTGATGCTTGTCCTGTCAGCGCTATTGCCTATGAAAATAAACAATTTAAATTACAATCGCCGCATGGTGAAATACAGACAGATTCATTAATAATGACTGGTGGGGATCTAGCTTTAATAACATCTCTCGGTGTGAAATCGAGAGATTTAGGACATTGGTATATCGCAACTGGTAAATATAACAGCAATTCTTTAGTAAGCGATCAAACTATGCTTTTACTGGGCAAGCAAGTGTCTATCGCACTGGTGCCCTGTGGAAATGGCATGGTGCAACTCGTAGCAGTTTCTTTTTTTCCGATTAATAATGACTTGATTTTTGAGGTGATATCTGATTATGTGATTAAACCAGTAACAATGCCAAACCATTTTCCCATCAACTGTTTTTTGGTCACTTCTCCACCAAAATATCCAGCGATATTAATTGGCAATGCCCTTGCAACCTTACCACCAGTTGGTGCAAGTGGCCTTAATGCCACAATCAGAGATTGTCACTGGTTATTAGAACATGGACGCGATATTGATACCTATATGCAGCAACGACTTCAAGAACGAAAACCTCTTATTTCTTTAATTTCACTATTGATTACCCATTCAACAGTAGGACAGATTGTCAAGAAATTAGGAACAGTAATGCTCGCTAATTCTTTTTTAATGAGAAAATACCTAGTGTCACTCTATGGTTAGTCGTTCAAATAAAATCTGTATTATTGGTAGCGGCCTCACGGCAAAATTGAGTGCGATTATCACTTCGAGGTATGGTGCATCAGTAACACTATATAGAGATTCTTCTCGCGTAGGACAGAGCCAGCGACTTTACGCATTAAATTATTTTTCACAATGTTTTTTATCCCACAGTAAGGTTGAGGTTGATTATGCTGAGCAATTTTCTTCGATTGAAACTTGGGTTGATGGTTCTGATCTATCAATTACATTTTTATCTACCACACTCGGTGTACCCCAGTTAGGTGGATTAGTGTCGCATGGTGTGTTGGATATGGCGTTAGATGTGGCCATTAGTAAAAGTAATATTCAGATTATTGATATTGAGCAAAAACAAGATTCTGTTGAGCTATTAAATTCTTGTATGAAAGAATATTCTATGGTACTAGTGGCGAATGCAAAAAGCTGCCCTCTTTTTTCATATTATCAAATTCCTTACCATCAGAAAATAACTACTGCTCAAGTCAGTTTATTAAAGCATAAACAACAAAGGCTATATCAATCATTTGATAGTAATCAGAGCGTTGGGCTTTTGCCATTTAGTGAAAACCAAGCCTCATTAATTTATTCCAGCAATAAGGATAGTTCTCAAGACTTACTAGCAAGTTGTGAAAAATTGTTTAACAAAAGAATTTCTCTACAATCTGTAACTCAAGTTGAAACTATACCAGAAGTAACTTTTAGAATCGCAAAAAAAACTGTCCATGATAATGTTATAGTGCTTGGAGATAGTTGCGATACTATTCACCCACTTGCCGGACAAGGGTTAAATCAGGCCATTAGCTCAATATTTTATTTAGACTATGTTGTGGCAAAATCTAACAATACATTAGATCTGGCAACCTTTCAAAATTACCAGTATTTATTTTTTGCCAGAGTCAGGCCGAGAAGTTTAGCAGTGCATGGATTTGCAAAGATTTTGGGACTACCTACTTCTGCTCTAAAATCACTGTTTGTACTAGGAGAAAAGATGCCGCTTTTGGAGCAAAATTCTCTTACCAATGCGCTTGGTATGAGAGAAGTCAAGCTTCTAAAATCATTTGAGAGGGTAAAATAGATACCATGAAAATGATTTTAAAAGAAACACCACTCCATAGTTGGCATAAGGACCAAAAAGCTCATTTTGGCGCTTTTGCAAATTATGATATGCCAATGCATTATGGTTCGGCGTTACAGGAACACTACGCAGTACGAAAAAATGCCGGGATGTTTGATATTTCTCATATGCGTTTTGTCAGCATTTCTGGAAATGACGCACTTTCTCAGCTTGAATTGCTTTTAGCAAATGATGTATTTAAGTTACAAGTAAGTGGAAAGGCTTGTTATGGCTGCATGTTGACCGAAAATGGTGGGGTTATAGATGATTTAATTACTTATTTTGAAAATACCAACCAATACTATCTAGTTTTAAATGCCGGTTGTGCAGAAAAAGATTTGCAATGGATAAAAAATCACACCAACCAATTACATATTCAAGATTTTCCAGAACGGGCCATGATAGCAGTGCAAGGACCAAATGCTATCACTATTTTTGTTACATTATTTCCAGAGTATAAAATGGTTCAGGCGCTTAATTCCTTCAGTGGAAAAATGTTTTCTGATTGTTTTATTGCGCGTACCGGCTATACTGGAGAAGATGGAATTGAGTTGGTTTGTGAGCCTAAGAATGCTCAAAGAATTTGGCAAAAACTTTTTACTGCTGGAGTTGTGCCTTGTGGACTAGTTGCTAGAGATAGTCTGCGCTTGGAAGCTGGACTTAATCTCTATGGTGCTGATATGGATGAGACAGTGTTACCGATTGAATGTGGGTTACGTTGGACCGTGGATATGAAGCGAGACAGAAATTTTATAGGAAAAAAAGCTATTTTAGCAGCTAACCCTGATACGCTACGAAAGCAAGTTGGTCTTCGGCTTTCAAAACAAAACATCGCTCGTCATGGAGCAAAGATTCTGGAAGGAGGTGTTGTTACTAGTGGAGGATACGCCCCAAGTCTAGATTGTGCGGTAGCTTTTGCTCTTGTTCCACAAGCATTAACAGATTCAGAAACACTTAAGGTAGAAGTTAGAGGCGTTTCATACCCCGCATCGGTTTGTTCAACAAGATTTTATAAAAGAATACAATAACTAGGAGTTGCACATGAGCCAAAGAAAGTACACCAAAACACATGAATGGATTGTAAAAAATGAAAATGGGAATTATCGAGTTGGTATTAGCGATTTTGCACAGAATAGCTTAGGGGATGTTGTCTATGTAGGTATTCCTGCAGTTGGTTCCGCTTTCAAGATCTCGCAAAATTGCGTTGTCATTGAGTCAGTTAAAGCCGCCAGTGATATCTACGCCCCATGTAGTGGGACAATAGTCGCTGTCAACGAATCACTCCTTGATAATCCTGAAAAAATAAATGCCTCTCCTTATGATCAAGGTTGGATTTTTGAAATGAAACTTGATCAAGAAAGTGAATTACAATTATTGCTGGATGAAGCTAGCTATCAAAATCATATTAAAAACTAATGCCATTTATTCCGCACACTAAAACAGATATCACTCAGATGCTTTCTGCAATTGGGGTAAATTCTATTGAAGAGCTCTTTAATGAGATACCATTAGAACATCGGGTAGCGCAATCTACGGTGCGCATTCCAGAAGGCATCTCTGAGCAAGAGCTATATATTCTCATGAACCAGTTAGCAGAAAAAAATAATATAGCAACTAATTTTATTGGTTCTGGTAACTATGATCATTTTATCCCTGCCGCAGTTTGGCAAACTGCAAGCCGAGGGGAGTTTTATTCTGCTTATACACCATACCAGCCTGAGGTAAGTCAAGGCACTTTGCAGACAATTTTTGAATTTCAAACAATGATGACTGAGCTTACCGGATTAGAAGTGAGTAATGCGTCACTCTATGATGGGGCGTCGGCGTTAAGTGAGGCAATTCTGATGGCAGTTAGAATTAATCCGGAAAAAAGAACCATACTTATCCCAGAACTATTACATCCACACTACACTCAAACTTGCCTTACCCTTACCTATAATCAGAATATTACAATAACTAAAATCCCATGCACTAATTCTGCAATGATTGATAAGGTTTCATTAGAAAAAAAATTGCAAAAAAATAACAACTGCGCACTCGTAATACCTTTTCCAAATTATTTCGGCGTCTTTGATGATGTGGATGCGCTTGTAGATCTTGCCGATCGATACCATTGTTCCGTTATCGCGGTCGTCAACCCAATGGTACTTGCTAGCTTAAAACCTCCTGGATTATGGGGAACTAAAGGTGTTGATTTTGCTTGCGGAGATGGGCAACCGCTTGGAATACCACTTTGCGCCGGTGGTCCAAGCTATGGTTTTTTGTGTTGTCGTATGGCTGCAGTTAGACAAATGCCGGGTAGAATTGTTGGTAAAACTGTAGACTCTACTGGGAAAGAGGGATTTGTGTTAGCCCTACAAGCTCGAGAGCAACATATTAGACGAACTAAAGCTACTTCCAACATTTGTACTAATCAAGGTCTGGCAGTAACTGCATCAACAATTTATATGGCACTCATGGGATCAAAAGGCCTGCATGCTACTTTTTGCAAAAGTAATTTTCAAGCAAAAAAATTATTTACCAAGTTAAAGACGATTCGTGGTGTTTCAATACCTCTGAAAAATTATGGCTATGAAACTATTGTCACACTACCTGTTAATGCAAAACTATTCTTACAGGCGATGGCAAAAAAAGGTATCTTAGCAGGGACGCTACCTAATCCAATGGTGTCTTCTGCTTTATCTAACATCGTTGGTAAATCCATGCTATTAAAAACAATGCTAGTTGCTGCGACAGAAAAAAGAACAGATGAAGAGATAGCTACCTATATACAATATGCCAAGCAAACATTATGCTAATATTTGAACAATCAACTCAGCACAGAGCGAATCACCATCTCTATCCTCACGAGTGCGATCAACTTTCTACCAATATTCCGCAATCGTTGCAACGCATGAACCCTCCAGGGCTTCCTGAAGTCTCGGAATTAGAAGTGGTACGGCATTATACCAAGCTATCACAAAAAAACTTTTCAATAACAACCCAGATTTACCCTCTTGGTTCATGCACCATGAAATATAACCCATGGGCATGCCATCAACTTGCTATGCTTCCTAATTTTCTGCAAGTGCATCCACTTGCACCTGATTCACATATGCAAGGTACTTTGCAGGTTATGTTTGAGCTACAAGAGATGCTTGCTTCGCTTTCTGGTATGGCTGGCTGTAGTTTAAGCCCTATGGCTGGTGCACAAGGAGAGTTAGCAGGTTTGCTCATGATTAAAAAATATCTTAAGCAAAAAAAACTACACCATAAAAATATAGTCCTAGTACCACAATCAGCCCATGGCACAAATCCTGCCACTGCACGAATGTGTGGTTTTGAGATTGTAGAAATTGCAAGTGACAGCAGAGGAAATGTTGATCTTGATAATTTGAAACGAAATATTAACGACGCTACAGCGGCAATAATGTTAACTAATCCCTCAACCTATGGATTGTATGAAGAGCATATATCCACAATAGCTACATGTATCCACGAAGTGCAGGGTTTGTTGTATTACGATGGGGCAAATCTTAATGCCTTACTGGGCAAGGTCAGACCAGGAGATATTGGTTTTGATGTTATGCATACCAATCTACATAAAACCTTTGCGACACCTCATGGAGGTGGTGGCCCAGGTTCAGGAGCGGTATTATGTTCTAAGCGATTACTCCCGTACCTGCCTGCTCCTAGGGTATACAAAGATAAACAGAAATACAGAATAAGTAATGAGAAAGAGTTCTCTCAGTCGATTGGTAGACTTTCAGGAGGCATAGGTAATGTTGGTGTACTTTTGCGCGCCTATAGTTATATTAGACTTTTGGGAAAACAAGGAGCATCTCGAGTTGCTGAATTTGCTGTGTTAAATGCAAATTACTTACTTCGCCAACTTGAAAAAGCCGGATACTCTCCAGCATTTCCAAATCGCAACGCTGGCCATGAATTTATTATCACCCTTGCACCTGAGTTAAAACAGCATGGCATTACCGCGTTGCATATAGCAAAAAATTTACTAGACTACGATATTCACCCACCCACTACTTATTTTCCACTCCAGATACCAGAATGTTTGCTTTTTGAACCTACTGAAACTGAAAGTAAGCAGGCGTTAGATTCAGTTATTGCTGCTTTAATTGATATTCGTAGACGCATCTCCAGTGAGCCCGAGAAATTGAAATCCGCACCGCATACACAAAGATTAAATAGATTAGACGATACTCGCGCTTCACATCCAAAACATCTTTGCTTAAGACACCAAAATAAAAACTAAATTATTTTTAAGGCGCGCTCAAAAGCCACAGCAGTTTTTTCCAAGACAGCTTTATTGTGAGCAAATGAAATAAATCCCGCCTCGAAACTGCTTGGCGCCAGTGAAATGCCTTCTTGTAATAATAAAGTAAATAGTCTATTAAAGAGTTTTTGATTAGATTTATTTACATCTTCTAAATCATAGGCTTCAGTAATGCCAAGATGAAATCCAAACATACCACCTAAACCGTAGTAGCAATGTTCAATACTTTTTTTGGTAAGTGCGCTTGTAATAATTTGCTTTAAGGAACTGTTGATTGAAGAGAGTTTAGCATAGTTTAATCTCTGTAATTCTTTTAAGACTGCAATGCCAGCTGACATAACGATAGGGTTTCCAGATAATGTTCCAGCTTGGTATACACCTCCCATCGGAGCAAGGTGATCTAAAATCGCATCTCTTCCAGATAAACATCCGATCGGCAACCCACCACCGATAACTTTTCCATAACATGCTAAATCTGCATTAATGGTATAGACTTCGCAGGCCCCACCTTTAGCTACTCTAAATCCTGTCATGACTTCATCAGCGATAAGCAAGGACCCATAAGCTTTACATAAAGATTGCATCGTATCTAAAAATTCTTGTTTAGGAAATATAAAATTCATATTTCCACAAATTGGTTCAAAAATGATACCAGCAATCTCCCCACCTTGTTGCCTAAATACTTCTTGCAGCGCTTCGTAATTGTTATAAGGAACTGTAATCGTATCAGCAATGGTACCTTCTGGAACTCCCAATGATGATGAAGTGGCGACTCCGTGGGTTAGCATTCCAGAACCAGCCTTTACTAAAAATGGATCAGCATGACCGTGGTAACATCCTATAAATTTAACAAACTTCTTTCGTTTAGTGTAACCTCGAGCCAGTCTTAAAGCTGTCATAGTGGCTTCAGTGCCAGAATTAACAAAACGAAACCGATTAAAGTGAGGTAAAAATATTTTCATTTGTTTTGCCATTAGCACTTCAAGCTCACTCGTCGCTCCAAATCCAAAGCCCTTAGTAGATTGTTTTCGCACCGCATTTATAATTGATGAATGCGCATGACCTAAGATAACCGCTCCCCAAGAGCAAACATAATCAATGTATTTTTTACCCTTGACATCAACAACTATTGCACCTTTTCCTTTGTCAAAAAATACCGGCTCACCACCTACTGATGAAAATGATCGCACCGGAGAATCCACCCCACCCACGAGCACGCTTAAAGCTTCATTCCAAATATTCATAATTATTTACTGGTATATTCTACCAATTCTTTTAAATACGCTTCACTAGATGCAACATAATCACTAGCACCGAGTATTCCTCTCACAACACATATACCATCAGCGCCTGCCCCTAGTAATTTTCTAGTATGTTGAGGTTCAATACCACCAATAGCAAAGACAGAGCAATTACCTGAGATATCTTTAGCCCAACTAAGCAAATCGTGAGTAGCGCGAGGAGCGTGAGGCTTGGTTGGAGTTGGAAAAAACGCGCCGAAAGAAATATAGGAAACCTCCGCCTCCATTGCTGCCAGAGCCCTTGATTGTGCATTGTAACAAGAACTACCTACTATGATATTTTTACCTAACTGCTTTCTTACCGAACCAATATCACCATCATGCTCCCCAACATGCAATCCCTCAGCGCCGAGTTCCAAACATAACCAAATATGATCATTGATAATTAATGGCATACCCCATTTTCTTGTAAACTTCAGTAGTGCCCTAGCGCGCACTCTCGCTTGCTCTGGCGTTGCTCCTTTATCACGATATTGCAACGCACACCAACCAGGTGACTGATCAAACACATCTAAAGTTTCTGGAACAAAATCATCAGGAGTAATCACATACAGCCCTGTAAGCATGCTAAAACCTATGTAATAAACTTGAACCACTCATGGCAACACTTTTAGTTATGCATGATACCACATAGCTATTAGCGTTAATGGTGGCGTCATGCAGATTGCACCCCTTAATTAGATTGCAAGTCAGTGCACTGGCAAAAGTACAGCCACTACCATGAAAGCTACCTGCAATTCTATTATGTGCAATGGTAGTTATTTTCTCAGGTGTAGCAATAACTGTTTTCACTTCACTGCTCGCAGCATCTCCACCAGTAATAACAACCCCAGCACATCCATACGTGAGTAATGCATCAACACCGTGCATCCCAGTTAACCCAGTTAAAAATTCTACTTCATTCCAATTTGGACAGAGGATAACCCCAAGGGCGCATAATTTTTTATACCCTACAATAATAGATTTATTAACAATACGTTTACCTCCTAAACCACTACACACCACTGGATCTACCACACAAAGAGCTGAGGTTTCTTTTTTTATCTGCGCAACTAATCCAATCTGAGACACAGAGCCCAGCAAACCAACTTTCAGAACAGAAATCATAGGCTCTATTGATAATGCTTTCCATTGTTCTCGTAATAATCCCACCGCAACAGATTTAGATTTCATAAAGCGAGTAAAGTTCTGAACCGTTAAGCAAGTAATCAGACCATAACTCCTACAGCCGTAATGAGCAGCTACCTCACAATCAGCAATCATTCCCGCACCTCCACTGGCATCAAAACCACTTATAAATAAAATATAAGGATTATTCATTGGTGATTGAACCTAGCTTTATCATTGGGAAGTCAGTGGTTGGAATAGTAATTGTTTTTTCTTCAGTAAATAGGGCTCTACTCCATACCCCTCCATCACGACCTACTCCAGAATTCTTATAGCCACCAAAAGGCGCACGAAGTTCTCTGGTTAGTGGTGTGTTTACCCAGATTACTCCAGCTTGCACCTGAGAGAGTACTTGCATGATTCGTTTAATCTGGCTAGACCAAATGTAACAAACTAATCCAAATTCACTTTGGTTGGCTATTGAGATGGCTTCATCAATGTTTGAAAAGCGTAGTAAGGCAACAAATGGACCAAATATTTCTTCTTGGCAAAGTATATGGGCAGTATTGTGGGTGGAAATAATGGTAGGTTGAATATAGAAACCTTTTTTAAATCCGCTAGCGCTCTCACCTCCATAGAGGATGGTAATATCTTTTGCTTCTTTTGCGATAGAGATATAGTTGGAGACTTTATTAAATTGCTCTTTAGAAAAGATGGGACCAAGCTCAGTAGTAGGCAGGAGAGGGTCGCCGATGCGAAGTTGTGAAACCCGTTTTATGAAGCGATTGGTAAAATCTTCGTAGATGGAATCTTCTAGCAAGATGCGAGAGCCAGCAAGACATTGTTGTCCGTTATTTGAAAATATTGAAAGTAGAGCACCATCAAGCGCTCTATCAAGGTCTGCATCTGCGCAAATAATATTAGCTGATTTTCCACCCAATTCATACACCGCTTTTTTGAGGGTTTGTCCAGCAATAGCACTTATTTCTTTACCTGTGGCTGTGCCGCCGGTGAAGCAAAGCGAACGAATAAGAGGGTGAGAAACAATAGCATTGCCAGTTACAGCGCCTCGTCCATTAACCATATTTATTACACCATGTGGAATACCTGCTTCTCGAGTAAGCTCTAATAAGATTGTAAAACTTAATGGCGTAAATTCACTTGGCTTAAACACACAACTATTGCCAAAGGCAATTGCACCTGCTATTTTCATACTTGCTAACGCTAAAGGCGCATTCCAAGGTGCAATTAATCCTGCTACGCCAACAGGCTCATGTCTAACAAACGTTAGGTAATGAGGGTTTTGTTCAAATACCGGACTGCTAGACTGTGAGATAAACTCAGCAAAAAATTCAAAATTTTGGGCAGCTCGGGGGATATGTCTTGATAATACTTGGGAGATAGGAATACCTGTGCATGCCACTTCTTTTTGAGCAAGCAAATCTTGATTTTTTCTAACTAATGTTGCTAGCTGAAACAATGCCTTTTTTCTGAGCTCAATGTTTTTTGACCAATCTCCGCGAGCAAAGGTTTGCTGCGCCGCTAGGACTGCTTGATGCACTTCGTTATGATCGGCTTCTTGAACATGCCCGAGTGTTTCTTCAGTAGCTGGATTAATAAAAGGAATGCGGAAACCATCGTCTTTAACTTTAACCCACTCCCCATTAATGTAGCTAGTAACTAGAATAGACATATTATCGGCGTTGCTGTATTCCTATCTCAGCTAATACTAAATTGGATGAAATAATTGGTATCTTGGTGTTTTGGTACTGGGCTAAGAGCTCAAGAGAAGGTAAGCCTGTGCCGGTAATTAAAATACAATCGGCTTGTTGAGTGAGTAGCGACTCAATACCGTCCCTTGTATCATTATTTGATAATGTGTAAATAGAAGTGGTGTCCGAAAATTCTTTTAAGTGATTAATCTGCTCTACTGCAGTAATAACAAATCCATTTGATTCATAATAGTCAATTGCTTTTTCAGTAAGCCAGTTAGGATAAGGGCTAAGGATAGCTATTTTTTTATATGAGTTTGAATGTAAATAATTTATTATCGCGTCACTGGCAAGAAGTAAAGTGGTTTTTGGGAATAGTTTACTAAATTGATTAAGTATTGTTTCTCGTTCTTGTTCCGTGATTAAATAGCTACTTGCTGTACATGCAAACCACAATGATTGAACATTCAAAGTAGCGAACTGTTGTCGCATTAGTTTAGGTAGTTGTAAAAGATATTCTCGTATTCGTACTTTAGCGTCCGCATATTCGTTATGCAGTCTCATAACTACATACCTAATTTCCAAGCCAAGAAGTTTTCTCATCTCTTGCTCTACACAAAAATTTGATTGAGGGGTGGCGATGCCTATTAGATTTTTCATAGTCTTTGATTAAATGCCTCCAGCATACTTGTTTTCATTAGAAATTTCTTGCAGGCAACCTTGTCATGTGCAATATCTTGCAATCGTTTGAGCTCATGTACTCTAGCAATGGGGTCTAATAGGTTCATTCTTTTTCGGTTTTCATCTGCTTGCGCGAGAATTGCATATTCTACTATTGGTCTTCGATGTGCTGTGTAAGATTGCAGTGGAGTTAAGGATTGTTTTTGATATACTTGATTGAGCAATGTACAGGCATACCATACATCGTGGATACCTCCATTCATACCCATTCCGCCCGATGGACTGGTTAAGTGTGCGCTATCACCCGCAAATAAAACCCTTCCTTCTTGAAAATTGTTGAGTAGCTTCTTATGAATGGTATAGGCTCTAGATTCAAATACTACATAGGCGCTCCCTTTATTGTAGATTCGTTGTAATTTAGATTCTATGGTAGATGGTTGTATTGCGGTTTCTATCGTTTCACCTTGGTCAATATGTAAACTTACTCTCCATCGATCTGGTAAGCGAAGTAATGTGTAGGTACCAAAATTACTCCAAGTATAATTAATTGAAGCTAAAGAGGGGAGGTAATCTTCAAATCGAGTATTCGTGGTAGCGACAATAGTGGTTTCTGGATAGGTAATACCTTCAAAAGAAAGTTTTGTGCAGGATCGTAAGGCGCTATGTGCACCATCACAAGCTAATACAAAATCAGCTTCAATTAAAGTTTTTTCGCCTTGTAAATAGGAAACAAGAGTTACCTGAGAAGATGTTTGCTCAATAGCCACTACTTCACATGACTGCCAAAATGGAACAGCCTTTGCTAATAATTCTTGCCTTATAATCTCACAAAGTTTAGATTGTTCGGCTTGCAGTCGGTAGGGATACTCGGTTTCAGTTTTAAGTATGCTTAAATCAAAGGTTGCAGACTCACCAGTTTCGTGGAGACGAATTTGCCAGGTAGGGCATCTGATACCCAAATCAGATAATTTCTGAAAAACCTGTAGTTGATCTAACATTTCAAGTGTCGGAGGATGGAAGGTGCTGGCTCGTAAATCATTGCTACCATGTGAGGCCTTATCTACGATTAATACATCTATACCGAGCATGGAAAGACGCAATGCCCCAACTAGCCCAACCGGCCCAGCGCCGACTATTACTACTGAAAATTTATTTTTTTTACTCATCCTAGGTATTTTATATAAAAAAACATTGATTGAAGTGTAAAATAAACAGTATGAATGAGCCGTTTAAAATTTTAATGTGTACAGTCTGTGGTTGGACCTATAATGAGGCCTTAGGTGCGCCTGATGAAGGGATTGCGCCAGGCACTAGATGGGCAGATGTTCCAGAAAATTGGACCTGTCCAGAATGTGGCGCGGTAAAAGATGATTTCCAGATGATTGAAGCATAATCTATCGATGGATCGTTATAGCAGTTCAATCTAAATTCCTTATATTTAATTTCTATGATAAAATATAGCTAAAAATAAACCACAACCATTAGGATTCTTATGATAACTAGCACTCATACCAAA
>JASGCS010000010.1:41738-55062 GCA_030054035.1 Candidatus Methylacidiphilales bacterium | reverse complement strand
CGGTGGCTTGGCCATCTTGGATAGACGATAGCTGGGGTGAGGCTATTGTATTGCTATATACAGCAAATATAATGGCAAAGGCGCAATATCTGATTGAAATCAATTGGTTCATTTGCAGTTAATGAATTGATATTATAACCGATTTATATGGCAGGGGAGGAAGGATTCGAACCCACGGATGCCGGAATCAGAATCCGGTGCCTTACCACTTGGCGACTCCCCTTTAGTGGAGTGGCAGGGGAGGAAGGACTCGAACCTACGAATGCCGGGATCAAAACCCGGTGCCTTACCGCTTGGCGACTCCCCTTTAGTGAATCACCTTATTATAACTTTTAACTACACAAATGGAGTGGGTTGGGATATTTTTTATCAGTCGCTTAACGGTACTTAATTGTTTAGAGTTTTTATACTGCACCACGGTTGCAAAGCCTGAACCGCATAGCATTGGTTGGTATGGTGCAAGAATGTGAAATAAGTTGCGCATGGTGGGATTTATTCTACATGCGACTAAATCAAAATCATTTTTGTCTGAGTGGGTGGGCATTTGATCAAAGTATGAGTACATTTTTTTAGTTGAGGGTTTTTTTATTTTAGGGACAATTAAAATGTATTTTTTTTGTGGAAAGGTGCGTTTGGTTAGGCGAGTACCTGTTCCTGATACAGTGGCTGCGTACGGTTGTAAGAAAAAAGACACATCGCTTCCGAGTTGTTTGGCAAGTGAGAGAGAAGATTTTCTTAATCGATATAGCTTAATAAGTGCCAAGACTACCATGGCGGCATTTGAACTGCCACCTCCCAAACCAGCCTTGATTGGGATTTTTTTGTTAATTAAAATATCAGCACCAACCCCCATTAATTTTGCAGCTTTAAACATAAGGTCATGGCGGGGATTTTTGGTAGGTTGGTTGGCTTGGTACGTTATGGTTATTTTTTTATCATGTCTAGTTGCAATAGTGATAGTGTCATAAATGCTTAGGTACTGTAACTGAGATTGAATAGTGTGATACCCCTGCTCTGTTTTACCAGTGATTTTTAAACGCAAATTAATCTTAGCGTAGCTTTTACAAATCAATCTTGCTTTGGCAATTCCCATAGAGTAATAATCATCGTGATACTAATTGCTGATTGGGTATGGATAATTTTCTTAGCCATAAGTAAGCCATCTTGGAGTAGGTTAAACGATTCGTATTTGGTTTGAGAAAAATCAATACCCATCAGTCCAGCTTTTAACCGATCTAGGTCAATTGCAACTCCTAAGATTTTTGTGCTTAACGCAAGCACAGTTGGTGCGCTCATAAGTATCTCGTTTTTGCTACTATAGGCGATTGCCTGAACTGCAGACTGCACAATTTTAACGCTTTGTAAACCAAACGAATCAGAAAGTAACAAACTGTCTGTGTCCTCGCGATGCTCCCATTTAATTCTAAAGGTCAAAGGATTTTTTTTAGCGTGCAATTGAGTGACGCTAACTTTACCACTCAGTATCCATGACTTGAGTTCCGCCCTTCTGATTTGTTGCAACTCCCACTGAGAATAATCTTGAGAAAAATCTTGTTGTACGGTTTGCTGCACCATGCAAGAGGAAAGACAAAGTGACATAAGCAGGGGGCCGAGTATTCGCACCATGATAGGTTACGGTAAGTATTTTTTTATATGTTTATTTTTTGGATGCTCAGAAACTAATTTTAAAATTAACATTTTCATTTGTGATGTTAACCCTAATTCCTTATATACCTCAATGAGATGGCTACCAATTTCAGGGTCAGGAGAAAGCTGATAGGCTCGTTCCAAATACTCTTTCGCCTCTTTCAATTTACCTAATTTAAATAGCACAAACCCCATAGAATCTAAAATCGCTGGATTTTCTGGTTCTAAATCTAGGCCCTGTTTGATATAGCCGTAGGCAGTTTCGTATTGGGAAGTTCGTTCAGCTAGGGTGTATCCATAGGCATTGAGGGAGTTGGCGTCTTTTGGATTTTCATCCAGTACTTTTTTTAATATTTCAATGGCACGAGAAGGCTTATCCAGATCAAGCAAAATTAAAGCATGTTGGTAGCGTAGTTCTTTTTCATTAGGGAAGCGTTGTAATGCTTGCACAATCACCTCCTCTGCTTTTTCATACCTTGATTGCTGCTGATAGAACGAGGCTAGCAATACAATCATGACAATTTCATCTTTTGTTTGGTAGGCATCAGTCACCAGAGCTTGGATTTCAACTAAGGCATCATCCAGTCGATTAGTTTCTTGATAAATTCTTGAGAGTGAAATTCTAGCATCGCGATATTGCTCATCTCTCTTATCAATGGCACGAAAATGTTCCTCTGCGATATCATATTTTTTATTATTTAATGCCAAGAGTCCTAAGTAATATTGAGCGAGTGAATTGGAGTCAGGGAAATCAACGAGCTTATTAAAATATTGATAACTTTTATCCTGAAGCGCTTCATCACTGATGTAGGTGAGACAGAGCAAGCGCAAAGCCTCTTCATTGGCAGGGTCGTTATCCACGATCTGCTTTAATATTGGAATTGCATCAATGGGGCGGTTTGCTTTAAGCAAACTAATCGCAGTGAGATAGCCTAATGTTGCGTCTTGGGGTTGCTTAGCGTGGGCACTAACCAAGAGATCCAACATTACTTGGGTTTGGTTATCAGCCTGAAGTGTTTGTGCGTACGACATAATTACTTCTAACGAGGATGGGTGCTCAAGATATAGTTTTTTTGCTAGATCTACCGCTTCAAATATTTTTTTATAGAATAATAAAATATCAATTTTTGCCAAAACAACCGTAAGGTTAGTGTTATTGGTATCAACTAATTGCTGAAAGAGATTCTCTACAATGCTCTGAGGAATTCTACCTACCAACAACTTATTTATCGTTTTAATTTTTTCTTTATCTGCTACCAATGAAGTGCGGTAGTACTCTAAAACATTGAGGCGCAAACCTTCCCAATCTTGAGATAAAACAAAGTAGTGTAATTGATAGATTAAATATTTTTCATTATTATTTTGATTGGCTTCAGTTTCTAAAACTTTTTTCCAAGCCGTTAATACACGCATTAACGCTGGTTGGTTTTGATTTACAATAGCTATACTCGCAATTCGATCAAAGACATCTTGATTGGTTACCCTATCAAGTACAGTTAAATAAAGCTCTAGTGATTTTTGATAGTCGCCTCGGTAACCATAAAACTCAGCCTGTAATACATTAAATACAGTGTTAATTCTAGCGATTGGTGGGTTGGTCGTCTCAGCAAACCCAATGGTAGGGCAGGTAGCCCAAGTAAAAACACAAGCACTCAAGCAAAGGTGTGTAAGATTAAATCTACTCATATCCTATAATATAACAGTTTATTGTACATGACTACTAGTTCAATTTTTTGTATATCAATAGCCCATCAACTTGTTGCATTGGGTGATCGGGAACGATTACGCTTTTCTTCACTTGAAGAATGCAAGAGTATCTTAACCATTGATACCCCAATCCTGCTGCAAACATGTAATCGCACAGAAATTTATTTCTACGCGGATGAAAAAACCAGTGAGCATAGTTATTCCGCTTGTGTACATTGGGTTGCTCAGCTATTAACTATTTCTCAAAGCTCTGCTACCAAATTAGTGACAGTATTTAAGGATAATGCATGTGCAGAACATTTATTTTCACTCGCTTGTGGATTGGAGTCTGCGCTACTAGGTGAAACACAAATTGTCGCTCAAATTCGTCAGGCGTTTTCGCAAAGCCAGCAAGCCCATCAACTTGGAATCCTTGATTCATTATTTACGAGCGCATTACGACTTGCTAAATTAGCACGCAGAACAACCACAATAAGCGCAAAACCAACCTCGCTCATTTCACTGGTTTTTAAACAAGCCAATCTAATCTTTACTGACTTTACTAAACAAAAAATTTGTGTGATTGGAGCTGGTGAAATTGCCAACCTTGCCTTGCGATATTTATCATCACACGGGTGTAGCTATCTGACGGTAGTGAACAGAACGGTGCATCATGGTGCACGGCTTGCCCAACAGTTTGGAGCTCGATCTTCTAGCTTTGATTTACTAAAACAAAATCTTATTGAACATGATTTAATCCTATGTGCAATACGCACGAGCACGCCAATCATTAGTACCGATCTACTCTCGTCAGTAATGGAGATGAAACGGGCAAAACCTTGCATGATCGCGGATCTTTGTTTACCGAGGGCAGTTGAACCTAGCGCAACGACGATTACTAACTTATATGTGTTTAACCTAGAGCAATTAACTAATATTCGCGACGAGCATGTTGCCATGCGAGCCGCTTCTACTCCAGCAGTGAAACGCTGTATTACTCAAGCCTTAGAAGAATGGGATGAGCAACTGCGGGTGCGTACTCTAGCTCAAAATATAACCGCATTTAGAGTGAGCGCAGAAGAACATAAACAATATTGCTTACAGAAAGCATTAAAAAAATTACAAGCTGGTGAAAGCCCCAGTGCCACTCTTATCTATCTTGCACATATCCTTACGCAACGACTGACCCATACCCCAACCCTACAACTCAAGAGTCGATCTGATCCTGAACATATGCAAGATATAAAAAATAAATCTTAACTGGTATGCATCCACTTATCGCCGAAAAACTTTCACGGCTCTCAAAAAGATACTTACAATTAGGTGAGGAACTCTCTAGACCTGATAGCACTCAAGATTTAGATTGGTATCGTGAGCACTCAAAAGAATACTCTAGCTTAAAAGATATTCATGAATCCTGGCTTAATTATCAAAAAATAAAAAGCGAGCTTATTGAAGCGCATGAGATGTTTGAGCATGGGACTGAGGCAGGACTCAGGTTACTTGCCCAAGAAGAACTGCAAAACCTTCATGGCAAAGAAGTTGAACTAGAAAAAACATTGTATAAAATGTTAATTCCCAAAGACAAAAATGATGAGAATAATACTTTTTTAGAAATTCGCATGGGTACTGGTGGTGATGAGGCTGCTATTTTTGCTGGTGATCTTTACAGAATGTACCATCGCTACTGTGAAAGACAGGGATGGAGTATGGAGCTGCTCTCAACTTCAAGTGGAGAGCATGGTGGCTATCGGGAAATTATTTCTAGGATAGTTGGAAAAAATGCTTTTAGCCGATTAAAATTTGAATCAGGGGGGCATCGAGTCCAGCGTGTACCTGAAACAGAAGCGCAAGGCAGAATTCATACTTCCGCTGCCACGGTTGCTGTGATGCCGGAACTTGAAGAATTAAAAGAAATTGAAATTAACCCTGCCGATATTCGTATTGATACATTCAGAAGTTCTGGAGCTGGAGGGCAACATGTTAACAAGACCGACTCTGCAATTCGTATCACCCATCTACCCACGGGTATTGTTGTGGAATGTCAAAACGAGCGCTCTCAACATAAAAATAAAAGCAAAGCACTATCCCTCCTCGTCTCTAGGTTACATATGCAACAAGATATGGCGAGAAAAAGCGCTCAAGCCCAAACCAGAAAATCATTAATCGGAAGTGGTGATCGCTCTGAAAGAATTAGAACTTATAATTTCCCACAAGGAAGAGTAACGGATCATCGAATTAACTTAACCTTATACAAAATAGATGCAATCATGGATGGTGATTTAGAGGATTTAGTAACCCCGCTTATGACTTCATTTGAAAATGAAGAAATGGAACGAACACTAGATTCTTTAAAGGGAGTGTAGGTATTCAGATTCGAGATTGCCTGCTCACCCCAGGAGTAAAGGATTATTTACACCAAGCGCTGAGCATACTAAGTCACATTTCTCTGCAACCATCGGCGTGGCTTTTAGCGCACCAAGAGCATTACCTTACTTCGCAGCAACAAGCCACATGGAAGGATAGTTTCACTCGATTCCTTAAAGGAGAACCATTGGAATATATACTTAACACTGCGGTATTTTATTCCAGACAGTTTATCGTTACACCACAGGTACTCATACCTCGTCCAGCCAGTGAGGCTATCATTGATGCGGTAGTGAGTCGCGCCGCGAGCCGTTCGGGAGGCAGACAGCGATGCACATTGTTAGATTTAGGCACTGGGTCAGGTTGCCTAGCGATTACCTTATCGCTTTTATTCCCAACTTGGGAAATAACCGCAATTGATATCTCTTTGGAGGCATTACAAATTACGAAAAAAAATATCGCCCTACATAAGGTGGGCAGTAAAGTAAACTGTTTTCAATCTGATTGGTTCAGTCAAATTCCCAGTGCAAATCGCTTTGATTATATTATTTGTAATCCACCCTATGTGCTAATCGAAGAACGAGAGGACAATGACATGCTTGAAGTGGAACCAGCCATTGCACTTTTTCCTCAAAACAATAGTTTGGCACATTACCGTTCCATAGCGGAGGAAGCTTGCAAGCGGCTAACTACTAATGGGGAAATTTATTTTGAGTGTGGCAAAAACCAGTTTCAAACCATTGCAACATACTTGCAGACATTGCCACTTGCACTAGCACCGCCCTATCAAGACTACGCCCGCATAGATCGGGTTTTGATTGCCAAAAATACTTTACCAAGTACCAGTTGAGAGTCTGTGCACTAGACATCGTAATGGTTCTGCAGCACCCCAAAGTAACTGATCTCCAACCGTAAAACAATGGATAGCTTTTTTATCAATAGTAGATTTTCTAATCCGACCTACATATATGTCTAGACTTCCTGAAACATGGGCTGGAGTGAGCAACCAACGCGATGCAGTCTCATCATTCCCAATAATTTTAACAAACGGGCTATCAGATTGAAACAAAGAAATTAACTCATCCTCAGGGTATTCTTTATCTAACAGTATGGTCAGAGCCTGGCTGTGGCAACGCAACACTCCGACTCTCACACAGATACTATCTATGGGGATGGGATTTTTTTCAAAACCTAATAGCTTATTAGCTTCAGCTTGTGCTTTCCATTCTTCTTTGGATTGTCCAGATTCTAATTTTTTATCTATAAAGGGTATAACACTTCCAGCCAAAGGAACAGCAAAATGCTCTTTGGGAAACGCAGAATCATAATAACACTGTTGTACTTCATTGCCCAATGTGAGCGCTTGCATCGTGGTATCATCTAAATGGGGTTGTAATTTTTTACCAATAAAACACATTTGTGCAATTAATTCTCTTAGTTGATTTGCTCCAGCACCAGAAGCAGCTTGATAGGTCATGCTGGTAAGCCAAGTGATTTTCCGCGCTGTTATCAATGGGGCAATAGCCATGAGCATCAGGCTAACGGTACAATTGGTTCCAATATATTTCGTCCTACCCTTTTGTAAATCTTGTTCTATTTGATTTTGATTAATAGGAGGGAATAACAAAGTAGCATCCGCATCCATACGAAATGCGGATGCAGCGTCAATCCAAATCCCCTTCCAACCTCGTGTAATAAGTTGAGGGAGTATTAATTTTGAATACTCGCTACCCTGACAACTGACGAGCACTTCAAATTTCGTAAGCGCATCTAAGTCATAGGCGTTTAATAATATCCCACGCGTTGCAAATGAATTAGCAAGTGTTTGAGGGATTTTTTGTGTGCTCGCACTAGTACTAAAAAACTCAGCATCCAAAATATGTGCTGAAGTTTTTGTGGCAATAAGCCTATCAATCAGCACTGAACCAACCATACCTCTCCAGCCAATAAAACCAAATTTAGAAAAAGTTTTCATTATTTCAGGTTCGTTTTGAATCTTTCATATTTTCAATCACAGCATACGTAACTGCCTCAGTTGTGAATGGCCGACGAGACTTATGCTGACTGTACATCATTAGATCCGCAGTTAAAATTTCCTGGGCAATAGTTCTTTCCACAGCTTGTTCTATACGATCGGCAATCGCATCTAGGCTAAGACTGTGGCGAAACAGCATGGCTAACGATAGTATGGTAGCAAGAGGATTTGCGATGCCTTTGCCAGCAATGTCTGGAGCAGAACCATGTACTGGTTCATAGAGCCCTAACGATTTTTCATTGAGTGAGGCCGAAGGTAACAAGCCAATCGAACCAACAATTGCAGCGGCAAGGTCTGAAAGTAAGTCACCAAAAACATTTGGGGCTAAGACAACATCAAAATATTGTGGCTGCCGTACCATTTGCATAGCGGCATTATCAGCATACATATGTTCCAAAGACACATCCGGATATTGTTTTGCTAGGTCGGTTACAATTTCACGCCAAAATCTACTCACTTCAAGCACATTAGCTTTGTCAGTTGAGACAACTTTTTTCTTACGATTTCTAGCCGATTCAAAAGCTACCTGAGCAACTCGCCTAATCTCAACTTCAGTATACGAAGTAGTATTTAACCCATATCTAATTCCCTGTTGGTTTACTCCGATGGTCCTCGGCTCACCATAATAGAGCCCACCAGTTAATTCTCGCACAATCAACATATCCGTACCACCAAGAATTTCTGCTTTAATACTTGAAGCCGCTTGCAAAGATGGGTAACTTTTCGCTGGACGCAGATTAGCGAACAGGCGTAATTCTTTTCTTATATTCATCAAGCCTCGTTCAGGTCTCTGCTCATGGGGTAAGGAGTCCCACTGCGGACCACCAACCGCTCCTAACAATACTGCATCTGATACTTTCGCTAACTGCAATGTTGACTGCGGGAGCGCTTCACCAACTTGGGAGATTGCGCTTCCGCCAATCAGCGCCATTTCATACTCTATGCCAGTACCTTCGCTGCGAAGGAAATCAATAATTTTTCTCGCTTGCTCGACAACCTCTACGCCGATGCCATCGCCTGGTAATAATAATATTTTTTTAGTCATATAGCCACGGAGCCTCTAGTTTTCTTTGTTTTTCAAATGCTACTATTTTTTCTTTATGCAATAATATTTCATCAATATCGTCAAGTCCTTTGATGAGACGATTTTTAGCATTTTCATGAATGCTAAAATTTGTAGATAAGCCATAGCTATCGACAATAGTACACTGTTGTAGATCTATTTGTAATGAATATCCAGCATGCATAGTCGCCTGATTTGCAATTTTTAGGGTCACATCTCTAGGGAGTATCGCAGGCAACAAGCCATTTTGAATAGCATTGTTAAAAAATATTTCTGCAAATGAGCTTGCGATAACACAGCGAATACCATATTCTACCAAACCCCATACGGCATGCTCCCTTGAAGAACCACAACCAAAATTTTCTCCACAAACTAATATTTGAGCATGTTGGTATTGCGGTGCATTAAGCACAAACTCAGGATTTATTTCTCGCGATTGGTGATTGACGCCAACTGCTCCAGCCTGCAAATATCTCCAATCATCAAAAAGCACCTCACCGTATCCAGTTTTTCCAATCATTTTTAAATATTGTTTAGGCATAATTGCATCAGTATCAATATGGTCACGCATAAGTGGGGCAACTATTCCATTAAAAGTAGTAAAGGCTTTCATGAGACTAACTCTTCTGGATGCGTTACTACGCCCTGCACTGCGCAAGCCACAGCCATGACTGGACTCATAAGATGGGTGCGACCTCCTCTACCCTGACGACCTTCAAAATTTCTATTAGAAGTTGATGCGCATCGCTCACCAGATTGCAATACATCAGCATTCATACCAAGACACATAGAGCAACCGGCATCTCTCCATTCAAAACCGGCATCAACAAAAATTTTCGCAATGCCTTCTTGCTCGGCTTGCTGTTTAACCAACATTGAACCAGGCACAACCAACGCTTGTTTAATGCGCGCATGAACTTTTTTCTTGGTGGCGCGTAAAAACTCTGAAGCTCTACGCAAGTCACTGATACGACTATTCGTACAGGAACCGATAAAAACTTTATCAAAGGTTACCTCACTCATTTTCATTCCAGGGGTTAAACCCATATAGGATAGCGCTGATTGATAACTTTGCTCTTTTGATTTGTCAAGACTAGGATCTGGAATATATTCATTCACCCCAATAACCATTTCAGGAGAAGTTCCCCAGGTTGTTTGTGGTGTTATGGTAGCGGTATCAATCGCTATGGTTTTATCAAAGACAGCCTCACTATCGCTGAAATATTTCTTCCAGTGCGACACCGCTAACTCAAAGCGTTCACCTTTTGGGCAAAGCGGTTTATCCTGAAGATAGGTAATTGTAGTTTGATCCACTCCGATTAATCCAGCTCGGGCACCAGCTTCAATTGACATATTACAGATCGTCATACGCTCTTCCATACCCAACCGTGATATCGCTTCACCAGCGTATTCCAAGGTAAACCCTGTGCCTCCTGAAGTTCCGATCTTCCCAATCAGATATAAAATAAAATCCTTAGCTTCAACATAGCGATTCGGCTGATTATTAAATTGTATTAAAAAATTCTTAGACTTGCTCATGACCAAGCATTGTGTAGCAAATACTTGTTCTACTTGAGAGGTGCCGATTCCAAACCCCAAGGCTGCCATAGCACCATGGGTGGCGGTATGTGAATCTCCGCACACAATCGTGATGCCGGGTTGAACAAACCCTTGTTCAGGGCCGGTAACATGCACGATACCTTGCCTGATATCTTGCAGAGGAATGTAGCGCAACGAATGTGCAACTGCATTGGTATGCAATGCGGTCAACTGTTGCTCTGACACCCAATCTGGATTTTTTTTATCGCGATCCTTCGTAGGAACATTATGATCGGGCACTGCTAGTATTGAATTGCGGTTCCACAATGATCGTTTTGCTAAAGACAGACCATCAAAGGCTTGAGGTGAAGTTACTTCATGGACTAGGTGTTTGTCAATATACAGTAAATCATGTGAATCAGAAAGCGAAGTTACCTTGTGAGACTCCCAAAGTTTATCGTAGAGGGTTTTACTTTCAGCTACCATACGCATTGAGCTTTATGTCGCATGGCATGATCACATAGTGTGAGTGCTAACATCGCTTCCACAATTGGTACAGCTCTAATTCCCACACAAGGGTCATGGCGACCATGCACTTCAAGAGTTTCTATCGTGCCATGTTCAGTCAAGGTATCAATGGGCTGGGGAATTGAAGAGGTGGGCTTAAAGGCAACTCTACAAACCAAAGGCTGTCCATTTGAAATCCCTCCCAAAATCCCTCCAGCATGATTACTGACAAACCCTCCCATGCCAATCGCATCACGATGCTCTGAACCCTTCATCTGAACACAAGAAAATCCATCACCAAACTCAACACCTTTACTTGCGTTAATTGACAACATTGCTTTAGCGATATCGGCATCTAATCTATCAAAAATTGGTTCTCCAAAACCAACTGGCACACCATGCGCCTCAACATGAACAAGTGCGCCTACGGAGTCAAGTGATTTTCTTAACCTATTCATTCTCTCTTCTAATTGAGGTATATCAGCTAGACAAGGCCAGAAAAACATATTTTGCGCAGTCTCATCCCAATTCCAAGCGGAAGGAGTGAAATCTCCGAGAGATGACACACAGGCCTTAATGGTGATACCATATTTCAATTGGAGTACTTTTTTCGCAATGCTACCAGCTGCTACTCTGATTGCGGTTTCTCTGGCACTAGATCTTCCACCACCACGCCAATCTCTTATTCCATATTTATGTTGATAGGTATAATCCGCATGGCCTGGTCTAAAGATATGTTTAATCGCATCATAATCCTTTGATTTTTGATCGGTGTTCTCAATAAGAATACCTATGGGAGTACCGGTAGTCTGCCCCTCAAAAACCCCAGAAACTATCTTGACCACATCCGACTCTTGTCTTTGGGTTACATATTTATTTTTACCTGGCCTTCTTCGCTCAAGGTCTACTTGCATATCTGCCTCACTTAAAGGTATGGCTGGGGGACATCCATCAAGGATACCTCCGATCTTTTCACCATGACTTTCACCAAATGTAGTCAAAGTAAATACCGTTCCAATACTATTACCTGCCATATTGGTAATTATTTTACTCTTTGACCGCGCAATCTATCAAGCTGTTGCTTAGTAGCAACTAATACCCCACTCCCCCCATGTTTCAAAGGAACAGTTGAAAATGAGACTTGAGGAAATCTCCGCATCACTTCTTTGTACCGATCCCCAACTTCTAAAAATAAAACTCCAACTTCAGAGAGGTAGTCTGCGGCATGATAAATAATTGAACAAACCACCCGTAAATCATCAACTTCACTAACTAATGCTCGACGAGGCTCATAACTAAAACATTTCGGCAAAACCACATATTCTTTTTCCTTGACATAAGGAGGATTTGAGAAAATCACATCATAACCACCCTTCGGTATCGCGCTAAAACAATCAGAACGAATCAATGATATGCGAGAAGTTAATTTATAATTTTTAATATTTATCAATGCAACTTGAAGCGCCGATCCACTAATATCTGTAGCCACTATGCGAGCATGCTTAAAGAACATAGCAGCAGTAATAGCCATACAACCACTACCTGTACCTATCTCTAGCATAGAACTAGGAGGGCCAACCAAGTAGCGACCCATGTGCTTAGGTATCACCTCCGCAAAGGGAGACCTTGGTATCAACACCCTATTATCTACATAATACTTTCGCTTAGCAAACCACGCTTCCCGCAACAAATACGCAAGTGGCTTATCAGTCTGAACCCTCTTACCAACAATACTCCAGAACTCCCTCTTTTCCTTATCCAACGCAAAACGGTTTCTAACTTTCGCAAAAGCAGAAAAAGGCAACTTGCATACATGGCAAGCGATCCACCTAATCTCCTCTTCAGCACTACCAGTACCCTGAGAAAATACCAAACCCTTCTTACGATACTTTGTCATAGCGAGGCCTTGCAAGCTATACCAGGTTTCTTTATTATTAAAAGATTTATTTTTCATGATGAGATTCTTGGTCATTCTAACCTACTGCGCTCAAGCATTGTGCAGGTGAGTTAATAAAGCAGTACTCTTTTGAATGATGGGGATAATTTGTTCAAATTTGTTCAAATTTGTTCAAATTTGTTCAATTTTGTTCAATTTTGAACAGTGGTATATCATTTCCTTCAAATTCAACATCCCTTCCGTTAGCTTACTGTAATGAACTAGTAGGTTCTAGACTCATCAAAGACTTTCTACATTTTAGGGGAAAGGTAAGCCTAGTTTTTTCTTTTATTAACTTCGCGCACCTTCGAGCAAAAACACTCTAGCATGCAAGGAATCTTGCTTTTCTGATATCCGATTAATGTCTACTCTAATCGCATGAATTTCAGTAGCAACTTCTTTAAACCCCTTGGTCATCTCAACTCTTAGTTCTTTATTTTCTTGAACTAATTCTTTAATTTGAACAAACATATCAGCAAACCTATCGTCTATATTTTTAAACTTAATACCCAACTTATCGTCTATATTTTTAAATCTATCGTCT
>JASGCS010000010.1:0-41638 GCA_030054035.1 Candidatus Methylacidiphilales bacterium | reverse complement strand
ATATTTTTAAACTTAATATCCAACTTATCTTCCATATTTTTAAACTTATCGTCCATATTTTTAAACTTATCGTCCAACTTATCGTCTATATTTTTAAACTTAATATCCAACTTATCTTCCATATTTTTAAACTTATCGTCCAACTTTTGGTCAAGTGATGCCTTGTAGACTTCCATTAATTTAAACCTATGTAAAGAGTACACTAATAGTAGTAATACTGCAAAATTAGCTTGCGATAATTCTTTAATTAAAGTAATTGCAGTTTCCATGCTGTCTCCATTTTAGTATATTCAGGTAGTTTTGTAAATACCTTATCAGTATAAAAACAATAAATACATGGGTGAAAATCTGATTTTTTTAAATACTCCTTTTGATACCAAATACCATTACTAGATACCTTAAGAAGATTAATTAACTATAGTATAGAATGTTATTACCGATGGGCAGGATATCACAAATGAGAAATTCACGCTTTAACAAGCGACTGCATCCTCTTACCTTTGTTAGTGTGGCATTTGCGATTGCTTTATTTTTTGCACTTTATTCTATTTCTAAAAATCTCAAGGAGAAAAAAACAGATTCTAGTATTGTAGCAGGTATTACAAAATACCCAAGTGATTTTTCTGAGCTACCACCATTCAAACTAAAGACAACTTCTGGTATGACTTTTACCAATCAAACACTGATGGGTCGCTACACGCTCTTGTTTTTTGGTTATACCCATTGTCCAGATATTTGCTTTGCAACTCTTGAGAAAATACAAAACGCAACTGCACAACTTCCTACTGAAAAAAGACCTCAGGTATTTTTTATTGCGTTAGATGAAAAGTATGACTCTAAAGAAATGGTATCAAAATTTATTCAGACTTTTACTGGAATTAATGGGGTGTCTGCTGAACAAAAAGATATTAAGACAATTAGCGAAGCGCTTGGGATTTATGCAGAGCGGCAGAAAGAAAGCGAACTGATAGCTCACACCGAAGGAATTATTCTTATCGGTAAGAATGGATTGCCATCTGCATATTTACCAGCTTCTATTCCCCGCGAACAATTCTCAAGTATTTACTTAGGCTTAACGACAAACTAATCAATTAGGATATATGAAAAAACCCTCATCTACTTTTATAAGTATTTTTTTAACTTTTTTAGCAAAGCAATTATCATATAACAGGAGTTTTTTACTCTGGCCCTTAAACCAGATACTCATCCGTTATTTTATCTATAAATTTAAAGTAGATCTTTCCGAGGCGCTCATTGAAACACCTCTTGCCTACCGCTGTTTTAATGATTTTTTTACTAGAAAACTTAAACCTCACGCCAGGCCGTTAGTAAAAAAAATTGGCTCACTACACGCACCATGTGATGGGATCTTAATAGAACATGGGGCCCTTACTCAAGGTAAGTTAATTCAAGCAAAAGGTTTGGACTATTCTGTAAATTCATTAATTCATTCTGAAGAGCACCAATTTGCCTACTTTTATACTTTTTACCTTTCACCCAGACATTACCACCGTGCCCATGCGCCTTTAGAAGCTAAGATATTAAATCTGCGTTATCTGTCTGGCCTAACCAGATCAGTTTCTATGCGGCATGTATCTAGCATCCCAAACCTATATGTGGAAAATGAACGATTGGTACTTCAATTTGATGGGTATGGTTACGGTTCATACGCTATCGTTATGGTTGGCGCACAAAATGTTGCAAGTATCTCAACTCCATGGTACGGTGTATGCAGTGGGCATCTCACCTCAAAGGAATTATTTTCAATAGATCCGGTATTTGGAGTAGCGGCAGGTGAAGAGATTGCTAATTTTAATATGGGATCTACGATTGTTTTGTTACTTGAAAAAATTCCGCATCAGCAACTGGTCAGTAAAAATCAAGAAATTAAACTACATCAAACAATCGCAGAATTTAACTAACAGCAGAACGAACATATTCAATAGAGAAAGGGGTGAGTTCCTCTCGCGGAGTGTGAGAGAACTTTACTAATGCACATTCTGCGATAAATTTTGCTTGTGGGTATTCTACTGACTTATCTCTACATGCATGCACTGGTGATGTGTCTGAAATAACTGGATTACCTACTACGACACCTGGATGTAACAATAACCGTTGTTCTAACTCATGATTTGATATCAAGGTAGTCTCGGCAATCTGAGTAAGTGTTCGTCCTTGCTTATTAAACTGAGCGCAGTAACATTCGCTTCGTCTAGCATCAACACAAGTGTAAATAACTCCACCCCCGGCATGGGCAAAAGCCAGGGCCTCTAATGTTCCAATACCAACAAAAGGACAATTGGCTACTTGACTAATCGCACTGGATACACTAGCACAAACTCGCAAACCAGTAAAGCCACCTGGACCAGAGGTGGCGACCACCATAGCAATAGTGTGTCCAGCTTCTATTAATTCTTGGTAGAGTGATTTTGCTACTTCAAGAAGTGGTTTTATCGGATTAGCATTCTCTATAACTCTCTCAGCACTAATTATTTGTCCTTGAGTATTTTCTAACGCATACCCTACCGACGCTCGCATAGCAGTAGATTGATCTAACGCAAAAAATACTTTCACGGTTTTTTTCTTTTTTTTACGCGATCACCCTGGATCATCTTTTCTATAAATTTAATTGCTGTAGCTTTATCATTGGTCTGTTTGTGCTCTGAAAATTCTTCTTTAATCTTTCTTCCGTATGATTTGCTCGCAACGCGTGAATCACCAAATATGACAATACCCCTATCAGTCTCACACCTAATCAATCTTCCAATCGCTTGCTTAAGAGCGAGGATCGCTTCAGCGTAAAATAGCTCGCGAAATGAATCTTTTCCCTCTTCCACTAATCGCTTAGCACGACCTTCGGTCAAAGGATCATCTGGGGGAAGAAATGGGATCTTATCTATCGCGACTAAGCAGAGTGAATCACCGGTAATATCTAGACCTTCCATAAATTGTTTCATCCCAAAAAGTACCGCACGAGGCTCAGTAATAAAAGACTTAACTAACTGCCGCGCCGGTGCAGTATTTTGCTTTAATAAGGTTAATGGCTGCTCTTTTTTTTGATGTAATTCTAAAAATCTTCGGTACACTTCATTTAAATTATCGTTACTTGAAAATAACAATAGCGATCGTCCCTGATTGTAATAAACCAACTCAAAGACAACTTTTGTGTATTGATCTAAAAATTCTTGTCGTTGACTTTGAGGGTCAGGTAAATCTTCAGCAAAATAAATTAAAGACTTTTGCTTTAAATTAAATGGGCTAGGGTAAGTCGCTTCAAGTGTATTTTGCAAGCCGAGTTGGTATGCAAATGTTGAAAACGATCCTCCGACACTAAGCGTTGCTGAGGTGTACACAAAACTGGTTTGATTAAAATGTTTGGTTAATAATGATTGGTAGCGATAGGAAACATCTAACGGAGTGGCAATTAGGGATTTTGTCATTTGCGTAGTCTTAATGTAGCGAATAAACATTTCATCTTGAGAAGCGATTATACCAAGCGCATCAATTAATCGCTGAAAGAGTTGTAAGGTACCTTCAAACACCACCTGTTGCGTTGATAGAACTGTAATCTCATCACAGACTCTATCTAGCTTACTCAATAAATATCCAATCGCATCAATGGCACTGCTACTATTGCGTATTGAATCAAATTTTAAAACCCCTTCTTTGCTAGTATGGATCTTGCTTAGGCAATCATGGTTTGCGTGTAGCGCAATGTCACAAGCCTGTTGCATGGTGTGACTGTCTTTGGAGATTTTTTTTAGCTCCCGTAACATGCGCTCACTCCTGGAAAAAGAATATTCAAAACTTAACGCGTGGGTTAGCTTTTCATAAAACTGATGTGCCTCATCAATGATAATTAAAGATGCATTTGGAAGCAGTTGTTGCTGCGGACCCCTACTTCTCATTACTAAATCTTGTAATAACATATCATGGTTCACAACTACGCAATCAGAATCTAGTGCAATTTCGCGTTGTTTGTAAATAAAACAATCTGTGAAATCAGGACAATATCGTCCTTTACATTCTTCATAGGTAACCGTAAATCGCGAAGATTGATCTTGGTAGTTGCTGGTCTTTAATTCACTAAACTCGCCTCGCTGCGTATGTTTACTCCAGGCAAGTAACTCAGTTAAGGCTTGATCTTGTCCAAGCATATCTGGATTATCGTTAAAAAATTTTAGTCTATCTAAACATAGATAATTTTTCCTGCCTTTGAGCGCAACACAACTAATCTGGGATTGTAACATAGATTGCAAAAAATCCAGGTCTTTACCCATTAATTGATCTTGTAGATACAGATTAGCGGTTGAAATAATTGTCTTTTTACCACTGAGCATGGCTGGTATAGCATAGGCAAAGGTTTTTCCTATCCCAGTGGCCGCTTCAAGCAACGCCACACTAGAGGGTGTTTCCAAAGCTTCAGCTACCATAAACGCCATATCTAACTGATCACTGCGAAATTTAAATTGTGGCAAATGAGATGCAAGTAACCCCTGTTCGGAAAAAATTGACCTCAAACGCTCGCGCATCGACTGAGCATTGTACATTTCACTATTTTACCTCTCAAGGCAGTCTCAAACCATAATGACTATATATGACTAATGCTTAGATTTTTCGTAAAATAACCCTTCATGCATTACAACCACTCTCAAATAATTAAAGCGTTATCCAAGCACCTTAAAGCAAAAACCGTACTTGAAACTCATGTTTCAACAATCATCTTAACTACTGCTAAAGCATACAAAATAAAAAAAGCAGTTAACTTTGGATTTCTCAACTATGAAACACTCAGCTTGCGTAAAAAATACTGTGCATTAGAGCAAAGCCTCAATAAAAGATTTACAGCATTTTTATATCTTGGCGTCCTACCCTTATATCAACATCCCAGCACCCTGAACGTAAGTTTAAAAAAATTATCCGGCTACGATTGTGTGAATTACATCGTGGTGATGAAACGATTTAATCATAAAAATACTTTGGATAAGTTACTACCAATCACATCAAGAACCCAGCAAGAACTGCTCACTACCTTTATAACACAACATCTAAAAAAATTTTCACAAACAAAAAAACTTGTTAAAACCAGTCCCCTCGGAACTGCAAAACAAATAACCAGCATGGTGCAGGAAAACAATAAGCAATTATTACAATGGCTTAACCGTAAACCCACATTGCACCGTGAAGTAACGCAACAATTAAAACAAATCATTACACTAAGCAAGCAATGTATCCCCCTTATCACTCAAAGAAAAAAGCATCAGCAGTATCATCTCGGTCATGGAGATTTACATTTAGGCAATATAGCCCTAAGCGGAAAAACCATATTTGCATTTGATGGCATTGAGTTTAATAAGAAGTTTATGTATCTTGACCGAATTAATGAAATTGCTTTTCTACTCATGGATCTGGAAAGGAGGCAACCGGCACTGGCACGCACACTTATCTCACATTATTTTGCTATTACCCAAGAGTATCAATACTTACCACTCTTTAAGCTCTATTGTATTTATCGGGCTTTAGTTCGTGCAAAAATTTCAGCCATAGACTGTGCCTATCACGAAACAAAACAATACTTAACTTACACTAAACAAATACTTGGGGCACACTCCCCTCGCATTATTCTTATGCATGGACAGTCTGGAAACGGAAAAACTACCATCGCAAGAGCTTTACTGCAAAACCTAAACGAGCCATTAGTCCTATTACAATCCGATCAAGTGAGATTAATGTTATATCCTAAAAAAATTGACAGGTACACCCCCCTGGCAACTAATCAAGTCTATCGTACCTTATTAAAAAACGCTACTGCTTGTCTTGCGACCAAATACTCTGTGATCATTGATGCAACATTCTTAAAGCAAAACCATAGAGCCCTGTTCATCAAATTTGCTAATAGCAACCATATCCCCATTGCTATACTTTCGGTTACATCGACTGAGACTCTCGCACGCACAAGGCTTGCACGAAGAAAATCAAAACGAGATCAGTCAGGCCACTCTGAAGCAACTTACACTATCAGAAAATCACAACAATATCTACAGGATAACCTTTCAAGTGAGGAGGTTGCCATAACCACCACGATAACTTCCAACACACCCATCAAAAAAATCATAAAATGCTTAATTGCCTCAACAGGCCCTCGTAGCTCAGTGGATAGAGCGATCGCCTCCTAAGTGATAGGTCGCAGGTTCAACTCCTGCCGAGGGCACCATGTCAAGCACATGTTAATTTTTTATCGGGAGAACCTCAATTTTTTCTTTATTCTTTTCCAGAAGTTTTTTAGAAAATCCTTTTACTTTTAATAAATCCTGCATTGACTTGTACGGGCCTTTTATTTTTCGAAACTCAATTATTGCTTGAGCTTTCTTTTTCCCAACCCCATCTAAATAAGCCATTAATTCCTGAACATTTGCAGAATTAATATCTACTTTTCCAGTGGTTGCAGTGGTTACTGCATAGCTTGGTGAAAGTAATAGCATCATGATTACTACCAATACATTACATATATTTTTCATAAAATCTCCTCATTAGTTTTTGCCACTAGTATGACAAAACCGTAGAGAAATTACTTATTACTTTTTCTGATTTTTTTGAATTTCAATTAGAATTTGCTTGCTAATTTTACATTGGGGGGTTTTTGTTTCAGGATAACTGCAACGCTGTCTGGTTTTAGGATTAATACCAGTTCTGGCTTTAACCGTTTTTCGGAGAAACACACCAAAACCTCTTATCTCAATACGATTACCATCCTTAAGATAATTTTTAATTATTTTAACAATTAAGTCTACAAAGTGCACCAATTCATCCTCAGAGATTTGGGGATGAAATTTTTTAAGTTCCTCTATGACTTTATTGTTATGCATTACCCCTAAGGTTTGTCTTTGCCAAAACCGAGTTGTTCTTTTATCATTGAGCCAATAGTTGTTCCCTTTTGTTTTGATTGGGCAGTTTTAAAGTCTTTTATTTCTTGCGAACTGGCTTCTTGAGCTAATTTATATGAGAGCTGGACTAAACCAAATTTCCTATCAACACCCACTACCCTACATTCAATCTCGTCGCCTTGTCTAACTTGAAATGCTTGCGTATCACGATTAAAAAGTTCATTGGCTTTAATGGTGCCTTTAACATCATTAGGAAGTAGGATGGTGATTTTTTTGTCATCCATTGCCTGAACCACGCCTTTGACCAGTGAATTTTTAGGATATTTGTCTGCAAACTGGACCAATGGATCGCCAACAAGTTGCTTAACGCCAATTGAAATTTTTTGATTTTCAACATCAATATTTAAAATCTGCACTTCAATCTCTTGTCCTTTTTTGTACTCAAGTATCATTTCTTCTGGAGGCCTGGTCCAAGATAAATCTGAAAGATGAATTAACCCATCCAAATCACCGTCAAGGGAAACGAATAAACCAAATTCAGTAATAGACTTAATCACTCCAGTAATTTTATCTCCACGACTGTGCTTCTTACCAAACTCTTCCCAAGGATTAGCAGTGCATTGTTTCATGCCAAGGGAGATTCTATGCCTTTCCTGATCAATTTCTAAAATCTGAACATGGATAGTGTCACCTTTTTTCACGATTTTATTTGGATTAATTGTTTTATTAAACCAATCCATTTCAGAAACATGGACTAACCCTTCTACGCCATCATCAAGACTAACAAAACAGCCGTAATCTGTAACAGTGCTAACCTGTGATTCTAACTGGTCTCCAACATTGTAAATCTTACTGGCTCTTTCCCATGGATCTACCGTGAGTTGTTTCAAACCAAGCGAAACTCGGGATTTTTCTTTTTCAAACTTGAGAACTACTAATTCGATTTCTTCGCCAACTTTGACAACTTCTGAAGGATGGTTTACCCTGCTCCATCTCATGTCAGTGATATGTAACAGACCATCAATAGTGCCTAAATCTACGAACGCCCCATATTCGGTAAGGTTTTTAACCAGTCCTTTGACCACTTTTCCTTCAAATAGATGATCAAAAGCTTCCTTGGAGTCTGATTGTTTCTGCTCTTCAAGAATACTTCTGTGGGAGACCACGACATTGTTTCGCTTTTCATCAATTTTAACAATTTTAAGCCTTAGAGTTTTGCCTTCTAAATTAAGCATTTCTTTACCTTGTCGTATGTCTGATAAGGAGCCAGGTAAAAAAGCTGTCAGGCCCTGTAAATCTACTGTAAAGCCCCCTTTGACCTTTGAAACTACATAACCCTCAACAGTTTCGTCAAGTTTAAAAGATTCTTTAATCGCTATCCAGCTTCTGACTTGCTTGGCTTTTTCTCGTGATAATTTTGTTTCACCGTAACCATTTTCCATGGTTTCTAAGACAAACTCTAGCTCATCTCCGACTTTGACATCGTATTCCCCTTGTTCGTTCTTAAACTGCTCTAAGGGTATGTAGCTCTCTGATTTTAATCCAGAATAGACTATGACCGCATCAGGTAACACTTTCAAAATCCTACCTTTGATAAGTGAGCCGGCTTTAATTTTTTTAAGTAAATCGCTTGATTCTAATAATTGTGAGAAGGTTTGTTGGTTCATATATTAATTTAAATAAGTTTGTAAATATGTAGTGATTTCCTTAATCATTACAGTTGTTAAAATAAGAATTCTTTCCTAGAAAACTGTTTTATTATAAAACGACAGGGCCTCAAATAAAACTTCTTGAGGATTTTTATTGCTCGTATCTATGATTATTGCGTCATCCGCTACAGTTAGTGGGGCAACGTTTCTCGTTCGATCTTGACAATCCCGAAGGCTAATATCGTTTTTAATCTCCTCCATTTTAACATTAAACCCGTATTCTGTAAGTTCTTTTTTTCTCCGCAATGCAGATATTTCAGGATTGGCAGTTAAAAAGAACTTCAATTGCGCTTCGGGAAACACCACAGTACCCATATCTCTACCATCGGTTATTAACCCTGACGGAGTCGCGTAGGACCGCTGGATTGCCAATAACCAAAGGCGTAACTCATTGTTTTTAGCTAAAATGCTGGCTTGTTTGCCAATTTCTTCGTTTCTCAATTCTATTAATGGAATGGCCTCGTCATTAAAAACAACCTGCAACTCACCATCTACGATTTTAAAGGTTGGGAAAAAAACATTGGTTTTTAAGTTTTCCCAGCCAAATAAAGCTACTATTCGGTATAGGAGTCCAGAATCTAGGATTTGCCAATTTAATGTGTTGGCCAGTCCCTTTGCTAATGTCCCTTTGCCAACTCCCGCACTCCCATCAATAGTTATAATGGGGTTATCGATCTTCATATAATTCAAAGCCAAGCCTTCTAGCATCTTGCAAAAAAGTTGGGTATGAAGTTACTATAGCATCGGTGTCTTCAATAATAATCGGCCCTGAAGCACGCGTCGCCATCATAACGCAGGCCATAGCAATTCTATGATCTCCTCCACTATTAACTGTTGAGGGTGGAATAGATTTTTCGCTACCTTCCACCAAAAAACCATCAGGAAATTCGCGCACAAAAAAACCGAATGCTTGTAAACATTCAACAATTTTTGCAATTCTATCGCTTTCTTTTACACGCAGTTCTTGTGCATTTCTAATCGTGGTTGTCCCATTTCTGCAAGCAGCCATCATCGCAATAATTGGTATTTCATCAATTGCTTGTGCAACGGTACGGGCTTCTAACGAAATTGGTGCTTCTGTTAATTTTGAGAAACTAATGGTAACATCGGCAGTGGTCTCGGTTTTTTTTAGAATAGTGACACTGGTTCCGAGCTTGGTTAAAAATTCTAAAATACCATTTCTACTTGGACTAATTGATATATTAAGGAAAGTCATTGTAGTGTTAGGGAGTATGGTTGGTAGCATCATAAAAAACGCCGCTGATGAAATATCATTTGGCACGGTCCACTCTTTGGGGGGTTGCAGTGATTCAACAGGTCCAAGCAGTGAAACCTGTGACCCATTTTTCTCTACAGGCACTCCGCAATCAATTAACATTTCTTCAGTATGGGATCGGCTTGGTAAAGGTTCAGTTACTGAGGTAGTTCCTGTGGCATACAGCCCAGCAAATAAAATCGCTGATTTAACTTGCGCACTTGCGATAGGAAGTTGGTATTGAATTGCTCGCAACGCTGTAACAGGATTAATAACTAATGGCGCATACTCGCCTTGTCGTGCATTGATATTCGCGCCCATAGATTGAAGTGGAGTAAGCACTCGTTTCATTGGTCGGTTGGAGAGCGACGAGTCACCAATTAGAGTAGATTGAAAATTTTGTGCGCACAGCAATCCAGTTAATAAACGCATGGCAGTGCCAGAATTGCCGCATTGTAAATCTTGACTTGCAGCTCGTAAGCCACGCAATCCTACCCCAGTGACTTGCATGGTAGTACCGTCTTCAATAATACTTACTCCAAGTTGTTTTAGTATTTCTTTTGTGCAAAGCACATCGCTTCCGAGTAATAGATTGTGAACTATGGTATTTGATTTACCCAGCGCAGCTAACAATAATGTTCTATGTGATATAGACTTATCACCTGGTACTTTAAGAGTATTAGCTTTAAGCTTTAAAAAAGGATGTACAGTAATTCTAGCCATGACTTAATAATTTTTTAATGGTTGAAAATAATACTTTCATTTCAGATGGAGTGCCGATTGAAATTCTTGAATATGGTGCGATGCCGTACTCGTTAAGCTCACGAGTGATGATGCCGTGATCAAGTAGTGAGTGGTAATTAAGTTGTTGGGTTTGATGGTAGGAAATAAAATTACCTTGCGATGGGGCGTAGCGAATACTATGAGCGTCAAATATTGTTTCTAAATTTTTTCGTAGCACAATAGTTTGAGAAACTTGTTTTTTAATATTTTGTGGTGCATGTAACACTTCATTTGCACAATGCATTGCCAATCCATTCACACTAAATGCTAATTTAGTACTGCGAAGAAATGCCACTAACGACTCATGAGCGGCAAGATAGCCGACGCGTAACTGAGCTAGTCCATACGCTTTAGAAAAAGTTCTAAGTACGATACAATTAGGATACTCATGGATGAGTGAGCAAAAGTCAAGCGCAGGCTCAGATTTGATAAAATCAAAATACGCCTGATCTACTATAACAAAAGTTGACTTTGGCAGAGAGCTAATAAAGGATACCAGCACTTTTGAAGGTATGTATGACCCAGTTGGATTATCAGGGTTGGCGAGATACAACAACCTGGTTTCTCGATTAACCTTACCATACAGTGCGTCTAAATCTTGAGCAAAGGGATGCTGTGGTGTTCTATGCGTAGGCACATGATGAAGGGTGTTTCCGAGTTGATTAACAATCCAAGGAAAGACTGCGAAACAGTGATCTGAGCAAATCGCCTCACCTCCCGATGCTAATAACAATCGAGCGATAGCTACAATAGCATCATTAGATCCATTGGTAATAAGGAGTTGCTCTTTAGAGATGTCATGTTTTTTCATCAATGCCTTACGCAACTCAATTACACTATCATCTGGATATCTTGACAGACGATCTTGTTTGATATAACGACGCAACGATTGTAAAAGCAATGGGGCGGTAGGGTATCCACACTCATTTGAACTAAGTTTTATATATTTCTTTTTTTTTGTAAAATCGTTACTAGATTTACCCGGGCGATAGGGTTTAAACTCCCTGATGCTTTGTGGAAGATATTTTTGGATTATTGTATCTACATCATTCATAAATCACTAGGTCGCAGCACAGCTACAGGGTAACTTCCATAATTTCTAATTACATGTTTTGAAATTTTATTAATTACCTTTTGATGAATATCAATATTTGGTTTTTTGCATTCAAAATCAATATAAAAATGATACTGAAATGGTCTTTGTGGATTTGGTCTTGAATCAATTCTGGTAATATTAGTTGACTTAAGTTTTTTAATGAAGGAATGTAAGCTGCCAGGAACATGGGGTAATAATACTACGAGACTTGACTTGAAAGGGAGATGCTTACTTGACCAATCATCTTGTGCGTGCCCAATCACAACAAACCTTGTGGTGTTATTTGCAAAGTCTTGGATATTAGATGCGAGGATAGGAATTTGATAATGCTGAGCTGCCCCAAAACTAGCAATAGCACCAACCGTTTGAGCGCGGCTTCTTGCTACTAACTCTGCTGCTTTGCTGTTGCTTGCACAAGGCACAATAGTGGCCCCTGGAATAGCGCGCTTGAGCCATGCGCTACATTGCAATAAACTTTGCTCATGGGCATAGATGGTTTTTATATTACTAAGTTTTTTTGCTCTTGACAATAGATGGTGATGGATCGGGAGCAAAATTTCTCCTAATATTTTTAACGGCTTAACGACAAGGTCACTATGGTTAAATATATACCCGCTGGTTGAATTTTCAATTGGTAATACTGCAAACGCATTATCATCTTTAAGCACTGCTTGAATCAAAACTTCAACACTCGCGATAGGTTCTTGGGGAATACTTCGCCCAATAAATAACTGGGTAGCTAAGTGACTATAACTCCCTTCCGGTCCAAGGTAGAGAAAACGCAATTGTCTATTAGCGAGTTTCAATTCATGAGCAAGTGAACTGGAGATAATTTCACGAAACACTCTGTAAAGATTAGCAACTGGGAGAGAATTTTTGCTGGCAAATTGAGTGGCCGAGTAGAGAATCTCAAACTCTCTCATTAATCTAAAAGAGGATATTTTCTTTTTTTCTTTACACTCACCTGCTTGGGTAACTAATGCGCGGCGTTTTATTAGTTTCTCTTCTAAGAGTGGTGATATAGTGCAACAAGTGGAAAGCTCTTCTAGTACATAGCGAAAAGGACCACTAAATTTTTTCACCTGATCAATGTTAGTTTTCTTAGTTTTCTTGTGAAGCTTAACAAAGGTTAGGATTTCTTTATCAATTTCGTCAATACTTTTCCTAATACTTGCTAGAGTTTTCATAGACTAGCTCTTTGTTTGAACTTATTCATACATTCTATCAATGCCTCAACTCCTTCTTCTGGCATTGCGTTATAGATACTGGCACGAAGCCCCCCATGGCTTGCATGTCCTTTGATAAAGTGAATGCCGCAATCCTTGGCAAATGATGCAAACTGAGCGTCTAATTCAGGAGTTGGTGTAGAAAAAGTGACATTGATTCGCGAACGAAAAGGTTTTTCTATTGAATTTTTATAAAAACCATTTGAATTATCAATGGCTTGATACAACATGGCTGATTTTTTTTTACATTGCTCATCTGCTGCCGACAACCCACCTAATTCAAGAAACCAATCAAGATACAGCGACAAAATATAATGAGAAATAGTAGGGGGGGTGTTGGGGAGATTATTTTTGTCGTAACAGTATTGATATGAAAGAAGCGAAGGTGCATAGCTGGGATATTGGCTAAGTAACTCTTTTTTAACCACCACTAATGTTAAGCCAGCGATTCCCATATTTTTTTGCATTCCTGCATAGATTAAACCATATGACGATATGTTACATGGTCTACTTAATATATTTGATGACATATCAGAGATAAGAATTTTTCCTGTTGCGGTGGGCGGTGTAGTAAATTCAATTCCATGCACCGTTTCATTGTCGACAAAATGCAAAAATCTGCTCATGGAGCTACACTTCCATGTTGAGCAATCACTAATAGAAGTGTACCCATTGGCTTCACCTGCAAATGCTTGATGGTGTTTGGCGTTATTACGCAGTGCCTCTTGATAGGCTATTTTTGACCAATGACCAGTAATGGCAAAATCTGCACATTCATCAGTTCGTAATAAATTCGCGCACCATGCGTAGGTTTGCATCGTGGCACCACCGGGCATAAAAACCACCAAGTAACTTTCATCAATACCGTATAGCGATCTGATTCTTTGTTCGTTTTCAGAAACTAAAGCAACAAATTTTGGACTACGATGGCTAACTTCCATTGGTGATATACCTGAGACATACCAATCCCACATTGCCTGCTTAGCTTTTTTTTTAACTGCCTCAGGTAACAGCGATGGGCCAGGTGAAAAATTAAAGTTACTCTGCGTCATAGATAGGAGCAAGCGCAACCAGTGCATCATCAGCTTCTAACTTCACTAATGGCACACCTTTTGCACTTCTACTAAATTGAGTTACCGAAGAAACTGACATTCTGATGAGCATACCTGAGGCAGTAATTAACATAATGTCATCGTTATCAGTTACTTGACATACCCCAACTAATTTACCTTTGCGTTTTTCGCTCGGAATTACCGCAACACCTTTTCCGCCACGATTTTTTGTCTTAAACTCTTCTAAATCTAATTTTTTACCGAATCCTTGTTCAGTAACCACGATAATTTGTTTTGTTATGTCAATATTTTCAAGCCCAACCACCTCTGCAGTATCAGATTCCATGGCTACTCCACGCACACCTCTTGCACTTCTTCCCATAACTCTAACTTGAGAACCCATAAATCGCACCGCTCTCCCTTCACTAGTCACAATCATAATGTCATTATCTTTTGTGTCTAACTTTGTAACTCGGGAAAGAAAATCTCCTGGCTCTAACATAATAGCAATCTTACCGCTATTTCTCGGTTTGGCAAATTCATCGATGGCAACTTTTTTGATGAATCCTTTTTTGGTAACCATAAGTATACTTAACCCAGAAGTAAAATCAGCCACAGAGAGCATCGCTCTTACTGTCTCTCCTTCTTCAAGATTAATCAAATTTGATATCGGCTTACCCCGAGCAATTCGATTCGCTTCAGGCAGCTCATGTACTTTGATCCAATAGACTTTACCAAAATTACTAAAACAAAGTAATGTACTTAAACTGGTACCCACTAATAAATGCTCAATAAAATCTTCTTCGCGAACTGCGCTGGCTGATTTACCTCTCCCGCCACGACGCTGAGCACGAAATTCTTCAGTAAGTTGGGTTTTACAATAGCCCTTATGGGATAAGGTAATTAAGCGCTCTTCATCTTTAATTAAATCTTCTAGGTTTATTTCCGTAGTCTCATGCGAAATTTCAGATCGCCTTGGGTCACCATAATTTTTTTTGATTTCTTGTAATTCAGAAACGATACAATCTCTCAGGGTGTTAGGATTAGCCAATAATTCCAAATAGGTTTTAATCGATTGTAAACATTCCTTGTACTCAGTAATAATTTTTTCATGTTCAAGTTGGGTTAATCGCTGTAAGCGTAACTCTAGTATTGATTGGGCTTGGGTTTCAGACAATGCATACCATTGTTTACCATTTTTTTCAATCACGCCAAAGTTGCTCGGTAGGTCTTCGGGTCTGGCAATTGGATAATCTTGAAGTGAAAGCAATGTTGATAATGCCTTTGTGGTCCAAGCGGTTTGCATGAGCCGTTCTTTGGCAATCGTAGGGTTTGCTGAAGTCTTTATTAATGTAACCACTTCATCAATGTGGGCTACCGCAACCGCTAAACCTTCTAAAATATGTGTACGCGCCCTTGTTTGACGGAGTAAAAAAATAGTCCGTTTTGTAATTATGCTTCGACGATGTTCTAAAAACGCTTCGAGGATTTGCTTAAGATTAAGAAGTTTTGGTTGGCGGTCCAAAAGCGCAACCATATTAAATGAAAATGAGCTTTGCAATGCCGTGTGGGTGTACAAATTATTTAGTAACAATTCAGCGCGTTCACCGCGTTGCAGTACTATCACTACTCGTATGCCTTGTTTATTTGACTCATCGCGAATTTCTGAGATACCTTCAATTTTTTTATCTCTCACTAGTTCAGCAATCTTTTCCAACAATCGAGCTTTGTTGACTTGGTAAGGAATTTCAGAAACAATAATTCTTGAACGATCTTTTTCTTCTTCAATGTGGCATTTAGATCTAATCACAACCTTGCCCCTCCCGGTATGATATGCCTCACGAACACCAGACATGCTCATGAGAATTCCACCAGTTGGAAAGTCAGGGGCTGGAATAATTTTAATTAACTCATCTATACTAACTGCTGGATTATTAATCAATACCAGCAGCCCATCAACCACTTCAGAAAGATTGTGTGGGGGGACATTAGTTGCCATACCAACTGCAATTCCACTCGCGCCATTAATTAATAAATTGGGAAGTTTAGTTGGGAATACCACTGGCTCAACTAATGAACCATCGTAATTTGGGACAAAATCTACTGTTTCCTTGTCAATATCTTCGAGCAACTCCTGAGCAATTTTTTCCATTCTGATTTCGGTATAACGCATGGCGGCAGCTGAATCTCCGTCAACGCTTCCAAAATTACCTTGTCCATCGATGAGTAAATATCGCATAGAGAAGGGTTGCGCGAGCCTGACAATGGTGTCATACACTGCACTATCACCATGGGGATGATATTTACCCAATACATCTCCAACCACAGAGGCTGATTTTTTGTAAGGCTTGGTATGGTTATTACCAATCTGATGCATTGCATAAAGTACTCTGCGATGCACAGGCTTAAGCCCATCGTAAACATCGGGCAATGCCCTACCAATAATTACACTCATGGCATAATCCAAGTAAGACTGCTTCATCTCTGCGCTTACATCTACAGTTACAATCTGACCGATTAGCTTATCTGGTTGCTTGGAATTCATAAAATGAGGTAAAATAGCTTAAATTTAGTCTGTATTTTATCATATAACCAATACATGCACCCCCATAGTTTTGATAGATTAGCCCATGAATACTGGGAAAAAAAAGGAAGTTTTTCAGCACTTCATAGTATGAATTCTTTCAGGATTTCGATGGTGCAAAAATTAATTGAAATTAAAAACCAAAAGATACTGGATTTTGGCTGTGGTGGAGGTCTAAGCTCTGAATCACTGGCAAAACTCGGAGCACAGGTAACTGGTATTGACGAAAGTGAAGCGATGATTGATATTGCCAAAAAACATAACGAGAATCAATTATTACCTATTACCTATCTAACCACTTCATCTATGAATCAAGTTAATTTTCAAACTCAAGAACCTTTTGATTGTATTGTTGCATTTGAAGTGTTAGAGCATATTTCACCAAAAGAGCTTCCACAGTGCTTGCACAATCTATCTTCTATACTCAAACCCAATGGCTACCTTTGCATCACCACCATAAACAGAACGCCGCAAAGTTTCATGCAGGCGATTGTAATAGCTGAATACCTACTCTCTCTAGTGCCGAAAAGAACCCACCAATATAATTTTTTTATTAAACCATCTGAACTTGTAGATCTCACTGCAAACTATGCAATGCGTTTAGTTACACTACAAGGTATGGGGTATCTTCCATTAGTAAATTATTGGTATAAAACTGCCGTCCCTAATGTGAATTATTTTTTAGCATTTCAGAAAATGCCATAAAGAGTCATGGCTAATTCCAAAATACAATTTGCACTATTTGACCTAGACGGAACTTTGCTCGATTCCAACGCTAGTTTAAATACCACATTAAACTTACTTCTTGCAAAAAATAAACAATCGCCAGTAGCTGAAGCAGAAACCAAAGCATATGTCTCTGGTGGTGCAGGTGCGATGATTAAACTCGCCTGCCCTGAACTAAGCGACATAGAAATAGAAAAACAGCGGCAAGAATTTTTCAAAATTTATAGAGAAAATCTTTTTTATAATACAGTACTATTTGAGGGAGTGGAAGAGCTTATCACTCAGTTAAAGAAGAGAAAAATTAAAATTGGTATTGCGACCAATAAACAATCAGAGTTTACTTTGCCGATACTTACCTATCTCGGGATAGACAAATGTATGGATGCTATCGTATGCCGAGATAATGTTAGTGTTGGAAAACCAGATCCAGAAATGATCTACCAAGCTTGTACGATTGCGGAAGTTACTCCTAACCAGTGTATTTTTACTGGTGATGATAAAAGAGACATTGAGGCAGGTAGATCTGCTGGGGTAATAACCGTGCTGGCTGCCTATGGTTACGCCCCAATAGGCGAATCAATACAATGGAATGCAAATTTTACCATTCAATCTCCAATAGAGCTTTTAGCATTAATATGAAAAAACCCACCTATATAGTAAATGGAGCCGGTAGCTCAATTGGTACAATGCTCTGTAAAAATTTATCTAAACAAGGTTTAGTTATTGGCCTTGATCAAAACAAAAGTAGTTTAGAACAACTCAGTGAAGAGCTGCAAGATGCCATACTAATTGAGGTACTTGATGGGACAGAATTGCAAGTAGAAAAGATCGCGGTGCAACTTCAAAAAGAATCTTTAATTCCCGAGGCCTTATTTCATTGTAATATAACTACTGGTACATTAGCTCCGCTGCAAGAGCTAAGTTTTGCAGAGTGGAAACAAATTTTTAATATTTATTTAGACACTATTTTTTTATTAGATCTAAAAATTATCCCATTATTTGCTCATCATCAAGCTAGTATTTTTTATCATCACTCAGAAACCCCTAAGCACTATTGGGGTGCGCTGAGTATAGCCCAAAGTGGATTGCGTTCTTATATTGAAGAACGCATTTTTGAAGAGAAATTATTAATCTACGGAATCGCAGTGCCTAAACTTCAATGCCCAGAAAGACAACAAAGTCATCCGGGTAGTGATTTAAAACAATATCCAACCCCAGACTCATTATGGCCTTTTTACCAAAACCTATTACTTGAAAAGCAGAGTTCGGGATTTTTAAGTATCTAAGCCAACGCTGAGCTAATATCATCAACAAGATCCGAGACTGTTTCAAGCCCGACAGAAATTCTAATCAGCCCCTCTTCAATCCCATACGCTAGTTTCTGTTCATCGCGTAAACGCGCATGCGTGGTGGTGGCTGGATGGGTGGCCATGGTTTTAACATCACCAAGATTTGCAGATAACGAGATAATTTCCAACTTATTCAAAAAAGAAAAAGCCTTTTCTCTACCTCCATTACAAACAAAACTAACTAGAGGAGTTCCTGATTTAATTTGAGCAGCACAGAGGGTAGAAAATTTGTTTCCTGGCAGGGTCGGATAATGTACTTTAGAAACATTTGGTTGTGTTAATAAAAACTCGGCAATTCGTAATGCATTGGCACTCATTGCATTCATTCTAAGCTCAAGCGTAGATAATCCACTTGAGATTACCCAAGCATTGAATGGGCTCAAACTCGGCCCACTATTTCTGATAAATTGGTAAATCACTTCACCAACCAAATCGGATGGTCCAGCAATAACTCCGCCCAAGGTGCGTCCATGGCCCTCAAGAAACTTAGTACCAGAATGCGTGATGATGGTAGCACCGAGTGACAAGGGTTGTGACAGCGCGGGAGTAGGAAGGCAATTATCAACAACTACAATAATTTTGTGATTTTTTGCAATTTGAGCAATGCCTGGAATATCGGCAACCTTAAGCAGTGGATTGGTAGGTGACTCTAAAAAAAATAGCTTGGTATTTTTTCTAATTGAACTGCGCCACAAATCTAATGAATCAACTGGCACTCGGGTGACTTCAATTCCATATTTTGGTAAATAGGTATCAACGAGAGTAGAAGTGCCTCCAAAAACATCTTCAGCAACTACCACATGATCTCCAGCTCCGCATAGCCCTAAAAAACATGCATTGATCGCAGCCATTCCAGTTGCTGTAGTTACAGCACACTGCGCTCCTTCTAAACTAGCAATCTTTTCTGCAAGTATGGTGCAATTAGGATTAGTGAACCTAGTATAAATATCACCTGAGCTGCGTTTAGCAAATCGATCTGCTCCATCTTCCGCACTCTCAAATCTAAAACTTGAGGTGAGAATTAATGGGTCATGATGGGCATCTCGATGCGATCTGCGCCATCCCACCCGAATAGCTCGAGTGGAAAAACCTAATGGTTTTTTTGAGTTTTTTTGATTATCATTCGGCATAGATTTGGACATTGATTATTGAGAGATGAGTACCAACATTTTAACATTAACAATTGGAAACATTTCGGCAATATCACTATTTCCCATGCGCACACAACCAAACGATGCAGGTGTGCCAATCAACTGTTCTTGATTAGTGCCATGAATGTAAATAAATCGATCATAACTATCAATACCTTCGCCAACATTTAAACCATGTTCCAACCCTCGTAGCCAAAGTATTCTTGTCGTAATACTATCCTCGTTCTTCTCAGTTGCATTACTATACAATTGCCCGGTACTTATTCTTGATTTAAAAATTTCACCAAGAGAAGCATGATGACCTATGCATTCTGCAATTTCGTGCCAGCCAGTCGGGGTTTTATAACTACCTTGCTGATTACCAATACCAAATTTTGATGTTGATATTTGGTATTGTTTTTTAACGACAATCCCCTCTAATAACATTAGGCTTTGTTTTTCAATAGATACATAGAGCCACAACTGACTTGGCTCAATGCCTATATTGGCAGGTAAGGGAAAAAAGCTAATCACACCTATAATAGTACACTATGTCTGATCATTTTGTTATTTTATGTGGCCCAATTGCGAGTGGTAAAAGTACCATCGAAAAGTATTTTATTGAGTTAGGAATCAATTGTATAGATGTAGACCACATTACCAAAGAGGTGCAAAAACCCCGCACCGCTTGTTGGATGGAACTTAAAGAACTGCTCAATGATGATTATTTTGACACCAATGGAGAACTAAAGCGAACGCTAGTAAAATCACTGATGCTGACCAGTGTTTACTTTAAAATGAGATTGGAATCTATTATCCATCCCTATGTTAGAGATTCGGCACGCTTAGCCATCAGGCAAGCGAAAAGCCCCTATTGCATTCTCTCAATTCCTTTGCTCATTGACAAAAATTACTGGAATGATGCACTAGCTATAATTGTCGTTAAAGCAAGTGAAAAAGTCAGGGAGCAACGGTTGATACAGCGCGACTCCATGACACAAACCCTAGCGAAAAAAGCCATCGCAGCCCAGCCACCCCTTGCTGACTATCTCGCGCTCGCAGAATTAACTATTGACACCGAAGAAACTCCTGAACAAATAAAGTCTAAAGTATTGAAATTACATGATATTTTGTCATTACGAATATGATAAAATAAAAAACAGGAGACGCAAATCTTGAACACAGAAGAACATACTAAGTTTATAAATGAAATAAAGCGTTTAGTAGACTTGGCTATTTTTTTAGGTGCGCAAACAAAAAAATTAAAGGACCGCAACTTAGAGTTGCATGCCGAAAACGATATCCTCTTTAGAAAATTAGAAAAAGCCAATGACAGAATTGATCATATGATTAGCAGATATCGTGAGCTCGGCCAATGACCGAGAAAGTAAAAGTTAATATTCAAATCCTTTCTCAAGAACTTAGGGTAAGTTGTTTACCTGAAGAGCAAGAACTCTTGCGAGATCTGGTAACCTACATTGAAAATGAAGCAAAAAAATTAAACGAAAATGGCAATATTCCTATCAATCAATTATTTCCACTGATTAGCTTAACCCTAGCAAAAGAAATTTTTGATTTACAAAAAACTAAAGAGTTATTAGCAGAGTTAGTTTCAGAAGAACAAGAGCTTGGAATCACCATCACTAATACCATTGCGAACTTAAAAAAATCTTTTGAAGAATAGTTCATACTCAAAAGAAATCCTTCGTAAGAAAATTCAAAGTATCAGAAATAAAATAACTCCATCTTACCAAAACCATTGTGCTCAATTATTGCCGAACAGTGTTACCGGTCATTTACTTTCTATACTAACCCACGCCAAAACTATCGCAAGCTATGTTCCGTTTAAAAATGAATTAAACACCTTAACCACATTATATAATTTTACCAAAACGATTTATTTACCAGTTACCTTTGACTCGTCTTTGGTTTTTTTTAAATGGAATGTAGGTGAAGCGCTGGTTAAAAATCAGTTTGGGATTTATGAGCCAGGTAAAAAAATTAGCGGAAGGAAAATTACAATTTCTAACTTAGATGTGATTTTTATACCTCTCATCGCCATTGATTGTTTGGGAAATAGAGTTGGCAGTGGCTATGGGTACTACGATAGAGCATTAGCAGGTAACACTGCATCAACGATTACTGTAGGCTGTTGTTATGACTGGCAAGTGTTACCGGCAAAGGTAATTGCACCTGAAAAACATGATGTGCCCCTTGATATGATACTCACCCCTACAGTTGCAATAACTATCAATGATCAGATTTTAAAAAAAGTTGGTAGCTTAATTCATCGGTAATATCTTTTGCTTCTAGATTAAGCTTCCCCAACGAGAGAATAAATTTATTACTATTTTCAACCCCCTGAAAACCACAGAGCACTCTGCCATAATCTGAACCATGATTTCGATAATGGAATAAACTGATATTCCAACCCCCGGCATGTATCTGAGTTAGGAAGTTAAGTAAGGCGCCGGGTTTTTCGGGAAATTCAAATCTGTAAACTCGCTCGGGCACCTTGGAAACTCCACCAACCATATAGCGCACATGAGTTTTTGCAATATCGCTATCGGTGAGCATGTTGGTTTGAAAATCATTATGGGATAGTCTTTTAATTAACTCTTTGAATTTTTTTGAGCTGTCATCAATTTCTAGACCACAAAATACCCTTGCATATTTCTGACCAGTATAACGATAATTACATTCAGTAATTTTAATTTTACCTAACAAGCGCGCGAGTCGTAAAAAAGAACCTTGCTTTTCGGGAATGGTAACCGCAAATATAGCTTCGCTTCTTTCACCCACTTGAGTTCTTTCTGAGATAAACCTTAATTGGTTAAAATTTAAATTCGCTCCGCTAATAATAGCTAACGCCGCACCAGGTCGTTTAACGTGCTTTTTATTATAGTATTTCATCAATCCAGCTAAACTCAAAGCGCCAGCAGGCTCTACCATAGCTCTGGTTTCTTCAAATAGAATTTTAATCGCACTACAAATTTCATCAGTGGTTACGGTAATAGAATTTTTTACCAATGGCATTGCGTATTTCCAAGCTAAACGACCAACTTGTTTAACTGCCGTGCCGTCTGCAAATAACCCCACGCTAGGAAGTACAATTCTTTTTCGTGCTTTAAGTGCACTTGCATAGCCAGCTGAATCATTAGCTTCTACCGCAATGATCGTAGTTGAAGGTCTAAGTTTATTTAATGCTACCGCAACTCCAGTGAGAAGCCCACCACCTCCAACTGGAACGAACACCGTGTCTAATGGATCTTTGATTTGTTGATGAATCTCTAATCCTACCGTACCTTGGCCAGCAATAACCAATTCGTCGTCATAGGGATGGATATAGGCATAACGGTTTTTTTTACTTAACGCACAGGCATACTGGTAGGCTTGATCAAAATTTTCTCCTTTTTGTAAAACCGTAGCGTTAAGTCGCTTGATAGCTTCGAGTTTTATTGTAGGGGTAATGGTAGGAACAACGATAACTGCACGATGCCCTAATATTTGAGCGGCTAGTGCCACTCCTTGTGCGTGGTTTCCTGCCGAAGCGCAACAAAACACCGCACGGGGGTTACCTTGCGAGATGTGCCATGCCTTATTAAATGAGCCCCTAAGTTTAAAGGAGTTACATATTTGAGTATCCTCCCGCTTTAAAAGTACTTTTTTTCCAAGCTTTGCACTGAGCAATTCTGCATGGTCCACTCGAGAAACCTTTGCTCTTCCAAGATGAGCATTTAGTATCTTTATAAATAAAGAATCTTGCATGCAGGTATTATAACCTTGTGATAAAATTATAGTGTACTATTGTAATGTCAGAAAGAAAAAACTCCCCTCCTAAAAACACCTCAGACTTTAGTTTTGTTGATAGCCAAAAAATGGCTAGACAAAATAAAAGTATAAGAGATAACCCAGAAATTAATGTCATAAATCCTAATAAGGTAAGCTATGAAAACGACGCTACGTTACCTAAATTACCTCATATATCTGGACTAACCTTAAATCCAAACGAAGTTAATGCCTTAAAAAAATTGGCAGCAAAAAAATCATTGGAGTATATTAAGCACAACATGGTTATCGGTATTGGTACGGGAACAACAGTAAACGAACTAATCCCATTGTTAACTTCAGTGATACATGATATTGATGGTGTAGTTTCTAGCTCAGCACAAACCACGGAGAAGCTTTTACAAGTAGGCATTACTCCATATCCCCTCCACTCCATTTCAAAAATCCACCTCTACATTGATGGAGCGGATCAGATCAATCACAATTTTGAAATGATTAAAGGCGGTGGTGGCGCTTTAACTGGTGAAAAGATTTTAGTAGCCATGGCGCAAAAATTTATTTGCATAGTCGACACAACTAAATTAGTAAAAGAATTCTCATCTCCAATACCTTTGGAAATTATTCCAATGAGTTTACCATTAGTAAATAAAAAAATCACTGAACTTGGAGGTATATGCTACCCTAGGGAAGGATATAAAACTGAATATGGAAATCTAATTATAGATGTTCGGGGATTAGATACAACAAATCCTAAGCAACTAGAATTGTACTTAAATTCAATAGAAGGCGTAGTTACCAATGGTTTGTTTACCCACCATCCAGCAGATATCATGCTGATGGGTACCAAGGATGGGGTTTTAGAATACAATCGGATTAAAAGAAATACTTCAGTTAATTTAGTACTACAAGATTTTTAATATTAAAGTAATACTTTCTCTAGACCATTTTCAGATCGCACGCGATTAACAAAATTTTCTTTCCAATTTTCTCCATAGATTCGATTTGCATAAGCAACGACAATATATTCGGACTCAATGGGAAGTTCATTTGTAAATCTACTAATTCCCTGATGACAAGCTGGACAACTGGTTAAAACCGTAGTTTTTGTTTTAGCTGGTTGGTCTAGCGATTGTAATGATTGTTGTAAAGAATTAATTTTACTTTTACGAACTTGGGTTGCAATATCTGGGCGTTCAAATGCAAATGCTCCTGACTCACCACAACAACGAGGAGTAGCGACAACTTGCGATGCATTAAGTAACTCTGTAGCAAGTTTTAGCGGATCATTGTTCTTAATTGGAGAATGGCAAGGATTATGGTAGAGATATCTTTCACCTTGGGTGCCCGCTAACGATTTCTCATGGCGCAATCTAAATTCATCTAAGGTAAATACATATTCATGTATATCAATTAGATTTGCATCGGGAAATATTTTGTCTAGTTGATATAATTCAAGTTGATCATAACAGGTCCCACAAGAAACTATCACCGAAGAGATGTTTAAATAGTTCAATGAAGTTGACATCCTATGAAATAAAACCCGGTTTTGTGCGATGATTTCTTTTGATTGTGAATCATGTCCAGAAGCACGCTGTGGATAGCCACAACATAAATACCCTGGCGGTAATGCTACCTGAACACCAGCGTCATATAACAATGCAATAGTAGCTAACCCAATCGTACTATACAATCGTTCTGAGCCACAGCCGGGGAAATAAAAAACACTTTTTGAACTTTCTATTTTTGGATTTTTAAATACCGGAATATAATTTTGATCTGATACCCCTAATAATACTCGCATCGGTTGGGCAGGCAATGAGCTCGGCAACGGCCTCGAAATAAAATGAATGACGGCTGTTGGTGTAGATGGGTTTTTATTAGTTGGGGGAGGATTTTTAACAAAAGCGCGCATTGAATTTGGTAGGTAAGAATACAACGTAGCAATCAAGGCTTGAGATTTCATTGCAACTCTGATAACCAATGAGTAGAGTAGATGTACTAATTGTTCATTTTTTAGGGAAAGGTACCAATGTAACATAAAGGGTAGAAAACGAAATGGATATTTTTTATTTTTTCTTAATATTTTTCTAAGTAACATGGTCACATCACCGAAGTCTATATCTACCGGACAAGGGGCTTCACATTTGTGACAAACGGTACAATGATCGGCAACTTCTAACAACGATGAAAAATGATTAATTGAAATGCCTCGTCTGGTTTGTTCTTCATATAGGAATGCCTCAATTAAAGCGCTTGAAGCGATAATTTTATTGCGCGGAGAATATAACAAATTTGCTTCGGGAACATGGGTGGCACATACTGGTTTACATTTACCACAACGAAGACAATTTTTTATCATGTCATTAAGCGCGCCAAGCTCACTCTCTTCTAAAAGGATTGATTCTTGTCGTAATAACTGAAAGGATGGAGTGTAACATTGTGTTAGTTGGGTAACCTTAGTAAGTTTACCTCGGTTAAAAACATCTTCTGGATCTACGTGGGATTTGTATTCTTTAAAAGCTACAATTTCATCTGGCTGTAGAAAGGAAATCTTAGTAATACCAATGCCATGCTCTCCTGAAATAACTCCATCGAGTGAAACCGCAAGCTTCATTATCCTTTCTGCCATTTGTTGGGCTTGGTTCATCATATGTGGATCATCTGAATGAACTGGAATATTACTATGGACATTACCATCACCAGCATGCATATGAAGCGCGATAAATAATCGTTTACGCAAAACTTGTTTATGGAGTGTAACTAAATAATTTCTAAAATCATTAAATACCTCACCTGAAAATAATTCATATATTGGACCTAACAAATGTTTATTAATTGATATTTTAGTAAGTTGGGTGGTTTGAGTATGATTAGTAATAAACTCAATTTGTTCAGAATATAATTTTAATAATTCATTGGTAATAGCTTGCGCTTTTAAGATCTTTTCAAGACACTCTTGCTTAAATTCCTCATCAATAGTAGCAGGTAAAAAAGAATAAAGGGTATCCGGTTCAAGAGCGGCTAATAATTGACGGCAGATAACTTGTTTATTAAGAATGATCATTTCAGTATTAATTGCTCTGATCCCAGCCGAATAATCTACCAGCCTAGGTAATGGAATTACCACATCTTCATTTAATTTGAAAGCGTTAGTATGTTTAGCGATCGCTGCAGTGCGTTTTCTATCCAACCAAAATCTCTCTCGGGCTTCAGGCGAAACCGCAACATACGATGATACTTGGTAGGAACTCACTATTGATTGGACAAAATCACAGTATTTAGATAACTCAACTTCATCATCACTTACTGCGTCTAATAATAAAAGCATGTTAGGTTTATTAGTTTGTTTGCCCTTTGGACTATATCCAACCGCTGCGATATAGTAATGATCTAAATGTTCTAATGCAGAAAGATAAACATTTTTGAATGAACTGTTTGAATCTTTTAACAACGCTATACAAGAAACCGAGGCAGCCATATCAGAACTATAAAATTCAAGACAGATAGTTTTGGTATATTTGTATTTTTGGTGTAATATAAAAACTGCAGAAACAATTACCCCATCACAACCTTCTTTTTGAATACCAGGTAAGCCACATAAATGTTTTTTGGTTACATCTTTTCCGAGCCCTTCCTTTCTAATATCACGACCTGGTATTTGAATAGTTTTTGTCTCTAGTAATTTACCTGTAATTGAAGTTGTTTTTATAGTAAACTCAACAAGTTCTTGATCATGTATTTTTGCATAATTATGATTGTTGCGAAATATTTCCACATAATTACTATTCGCATCAATCATTTTCCAACTTAGCAGATTATCAAGTGCAGTGCCCCAGAGCAAGGCTTTTTTACCTCCGGCATTAGTGGCAATATTCCCTCCGATCGTTGAAGCATCTTGTGAGGTAGGGTCAACAGCAAAAACAAAACCGTGAAGATTAGCTAATTCAGAAACTCTTTTGGTGACCACACCAGCACCAACTTCAATTGAAGCAATAAGTCTATTCTGACTAGTAGCAATAACTGAAACAGGGCGTATGGTTAACAATTTTTCTAAAGAAAGTACAACGCTTTGTTCTGATAAAGGAACAACTCCTCCATGATAGCCAGTTGCACCTCCCTTGGCGATGACCGTTAATTGTAAAGATTTGCAAATTGAAATCACTCCAGCGATTTCTTTTTCTGTATCAGGATTAACCACTAGCATTGGCATGGCATATCTCCAATCCGTAGCGTCAGTACATGAACTTACCCGAGCATAAGGAGTGCAATCAATATTTTTAATATCAATAACAGTAGATAATCGTGAAATGATTAATTCCCTTTTATGGTGGTAATTACATAACCAATCAGAAAAGGAATTAATAGTAGTATTAGTTAGTTCGATTAAATGTAGCGCGCTGGTATTGCCGTTAGCCCTGGTTTTCATTTGCTCAAGTCTATGTTTTAGAGCATTAAGCAGCATGGTACGACGTTTAGAATTTGTAATTAAATCTTCTTGAATATATGGATTTCTTTTTACTACCCACATATCACCAAGAATTTCATACAACATTCTGGATGAAACACCAGTTATTTTCTGTGAAGATAATTTTTGAACTAATCCAAACCCTAGTTCTCCAAGAAAAAATAAAATAATATCTCTATCATTAAATGAACTGTAGTTATATGGTATAAATCTTTCTTGAGAGTTATCTCTCTCAATTACTTTTTCAGTTAGCATAAATATATTATTCAGACTCTATGCAACCAATGGTTACATAATTTTCACTAATATAGTCGTACCGATTCGCGATATCTGCTTTACATAAACCAACAACTTCACTTGGAATTAGCTCTGTGTCTTGGAATGGATTGTATATTTGTTGAAATTGTAAAGGAGATAATCGTACTGGTCCTAAATTTCTTACCGATAGTAATGAAGATGTAGCTAGAACAGCTAACAATGGATCTTGATAAGAACTATATGAATAAAATCTATCAGTTAGTTTTTTGTTGGTTAATTGATAATAAACAGATATTGGTTTTAATAATTTTATGAATGCAACCTGTGTGGTCTTATCATCGGTACTAAAAACAAATCTAGGAAGAACTGTTTGATTATTAAACACACAGTTAGTAATACTGACAAAGCATAATGAAAGATTAGTAATACTAATTTCATTTTCAAAAAGTGAGGTGTCGTGATACGTAGTATTTGCTGTAGCTACGGTAGGTGAGAAAACAACTCTAAGGTCACCTTGGATTGAAGGAGCTTCAGTTTTTATAATTAGAAAGTAAGCTTCAAGAGGTGCGGATTCGTTATAGAGTTGAACAGAATCACGAGCTTCTAAAAGAACACCAGTTTTAGCAGGTTGTCCGGCTAATAAGCCAATCGTACTAATGGATCCTGAACCAACGATAGATCCAAATGGCACATGGAGAGAAACTGAACCACCGTTGAATAATATTTTCTTATCTATAACTAAGGCACCGATAGTCTGTCTAATGCTTAATAGATGGGATGCTGGGTTAGAGTTTAAAGAGATTGAATCAATATCAGCAAAATTAAATATTTGATTAAAATTCTCTAAATAATTAGATGAAGTAGCAGGGAGTAAATCTATAAAAATATTATTAGAAGAGACAAGAGTTAAAGATTTATTAGAAGATGAAACTAAATGTGTCTTAACTCTTAGGGGCTCATAAAATTTATAAGTATTTGATACTCCATAGATAGTTTGGTTGGTGGAATTTGATTGGACTAATTGAGCTCCAATATCTCCACTGGCGTAGGCATAAAATTTTTTGACTTCAAAGAATTTTACCCCGTAGTCGTAATTTCTCTTAGCAAGACTAGCAGTTGGATCAAAGCTAGAATAATCTTGAGGTTTACGATTTAGGATATTCGCGCCATAGACATATTGGGTACCAGCATTGTTATACATATAAGTTCCTATAGCGTACAATTCAACAGTACCATTTTGATTGTACTGAATAATTTGATTTAGGTAGAGATCAGATTTTGCGGAAAGATAAATATTACCAATTTCAGTTCCACTTGATACTGTTAATGATTGGAAAAATAATTTTTCGCTTGTGCCAAACAAGTATATGGGAGATACTTTAACTGCCGAACTGAATGGCAATGTGGTATTAGGTAAACCGTTTTGATCTATCACTAACCTTCCAGCCAAAACACTTTCTTTTCCTATTGATAAATTACTGTATAACGCAATATTAGAAGAGACAAACTCACCGGTGGAAAAGAGATTACCCCCAGCGCTAATCTGTATTGTATTTTGAGCAAAGGCTGACTGCCAAGGTCTAATTGATGCGGTTGAATCAAAATAACCAATAATATCATAACCAAATAAGGTAGTTACATTAATGGCAAAATCTGCATACAATGAAGGGACTGAAGTTACCACACCAGTAACTGGATCCGTTAAATAAAAATTATATTCCACACTCTGATCAGCAATTAAAACGCTCTTTGGAATAATTAAAGCAATTGATTTATTGGCATTAATATAAACAGAACCACCACTTGAAAGTCTACTATAATTTCTCGACCATGCAGATAGATTGAAACTTCCTGAAGTAGAAGATAAAGAAAGTGGGTTAGAAGAAAAGCCTATATTTCCAAATAATGAATGAAGTAATATTGAACCATGTATAACCTGACTCAAACCATCGCTATTAATTTTAGTAACAGATTTTGCGGTTAATGAAAAATTATTATCGGTTCTGCTTACATTTCCAATTGAACCACTTGATAAAATTGAAATAACATGTGCGAGATAGTTACCAGTACCACTCACATAGTAATTAAAACCACTAGCAAGTGTTGCTGCGGAACCTGCAGTAATTTCTAAAACACCTTGCTCATCTAATTCAACAGAATTTATTAATAAAGAGCTATTGATACTTTGTAAATACACCGATGAACCATGTACATATAAGGCTTGAGTTAATGTACTGCTTGACACACCAGGTCTTACTACTTTTACTGCATTGTTAATAAAACTAAAAGGATTAGCATTAGTCACTAACAGTGGGTTAGCTTCATAATTAGCAATAATATTACTAACTGCTAATTGATTTCCAGCAATAGTAATAGTATTTGATTGGCCAACCGTACCAGAGATAGAATGTAATGAAATATTGCTTGCTGTTAATGTGCCAGAAATTAATATCGATCCATTTATTGAAAATGAAATAGTACCTGCACTTGGAATATAGGTGTTAATTCCAAAAACCCTAATCAGCCCTGTTTGTGCGTCATAATTACTATTGGGAGTTGCCCAATGTAACGCAATATGAGTACTTGTCGTTGGATCATACACAGGAATAGTAAAACCATCACTCGTGGTAACAAGAGGTAAATAGCCTGCTAATACTGAACCAGGTCCAGAAATTGAAACAGAATTACCAATAAGGCTAGAGCGAAACTGAATGATACCATGGATATATGCTTTATTTAGAGTGCTATTACCACCGTTATAAGCGGTAGGGAGAATTCTCAATGTTGCTAATTCATTAGTGCGAGCAACAGGCAAAAAGACAGGAGAATTTGAATATAAATAAATATTTGCACCTGCCGCTCTTAACGATATTGGTGCAGAGCTATTATAAGAAGCTAATAATGAAATAGGTAAGGTTGAACTACCAATATCTCGTGGAATATAGTTTGAAGCATATATATCTAAATTACTTAAAGTCTCTGAAATATTTATATTTGCAATCGCTCTTGCACTAAATAATTCTATTGCGTTTGCAATTAATAGACCTTGTAATAAAATCGCACCCTCAGTTTTTATAATTATTGTGCCAGCAACCCCTGTGTTTTGGTTTTTAAATTCTCCAGCAATAATATCTCCAAATCCGTCGACATTACTACCATTACCTTTCGTTTCTAGATAAATCAAACCGTTTCGATTGCCGCTCTCAGTTTTGGCAATCGCTAATCCAAAATTAGATGATGAAAGCGATGGATGTACTTGGGTTAAAGAAAAGGGGAAAATCTCAACTGGGGAACCAGATTGAATGGCTATTGACCCAGACAGAATTGAAACTTTTAGTTTAATCAAAGTATCGGTACCTGGAATTGAAAAAGCAATTGGTGATTCAGCGCTTCCAATTGACTCAGTTCCAGTAATTATTAATTGTGCAAGTTTCATTGAGTATATAGTATTACTTTGGTAATTAAACATACTGGCATTTTCTAAAAAGTTTAATCTAACCACACCAGAATAAGAGAGTACTGAACTGACAATGGTTTGCGCTAACGCAGATATACTAGTACCTATAATAGATTCATTTTGGGTTAAATAAATTGTTGAGTAAGCATTTACAAACAAAGAATTGGCATGTCCTGAAAGTAAAAATGAATCACTAGTTGCACTACGCAATTCTATAAATCTAGAAGTATCCTCATAGCCATTTACAAACTCGCGTTCACCAAAATTACCGGTAATTGATAACGCGATAGCATTGGAATAAATAGTAACAGTTGAACCAATTTGAGCGCTTGGATTTCTTTTTACAGAAACACTTTGTACACTTTCAGAATAAGTTTTCAGAACAAGTTTTGAAGATGTATAAATTGCTGAACTTTCTAAATAAAGTTCAGACGAACTTGTGATTGATATATTTCTACCCCTAAGACCTTCTGAGTGTGACGAAGATCCGTCAGGTAACTCTAAGGTAAGGTTTTCAATAGTTAAACCGAGTCTTTGTGTGCCATCGGGCAAGCCAACTCGTAAGGCTTTAGGAAGCCCTGAAATAAGTTGAGTAAAATCACCAATATCGCCATTTGGAAATTGTATAGTTAATCTACCGGCTTGTATATCGGTAAGACCACTAGCGTTACTAGTAGCTGGTAACAAAAGCGAATCATAATTTAAACCACGAATTACAAACCAATCCTTAAATCTAATCGGTGTAGAAGATATTTGATTGCTAAACAATTCAGTTTTGGTAGCGTAGGTATTAATAAATCCTTGAAATCCAACTAAAGAAAGTTTAACGGTATCACAATTTAAATAACACTGTTCTAAATTAAGTAACCCAGGAGACGCCACAGCGTAAATAGAAATCGGGAAAGCAAGACTTCCTAGATTACCACTCACATTAATTGAAACTGAACCAGCAGCAATACCAATACGATTAGGATTTAAGACAGAATAAGAAGTATTGATTGAGTCAGTTAGAGTTAATTGTAATTCACCAGGAACAATTAGCGTTATTAAATTTAATAACGAGGTTTCTTTTCGAATTATAAAAGCGCTAGCAGGGGCCGAAAGTAATGGATACAAAGTCACTGTAGAATTGCTGGTTATATAAGCATTGCCAGCTTTTACTGCTAACAACAATGACTTATCTAGATTACTAATAAACAAAGGGTTATTTATAGATCCAATTGAGCCATTCTGCGCCTCTATTGATACCAACCTTGCATCTAAAAGTGTGCTTTCATTGGTAATGAGAGAGCTTTCATTAGTCCCATCAAACAAGCGTAAATCAAATCTTTGCTCTGCGTATATGGATTTTTCACCAACAATCAACACCAGATTACTATATGACTCAAGGGCAATGTTATTACCTTTAGCAGAAAATGAAATATTTGAATTGCTTGATACGACAGTGGCAAAATCTATAAAATTGATGGAAGGACGAAGTGAAATAAATCGTTGCGGCACTAGTGATCCTGAAATCAATTGATAGTTACCTATATTGTAATAATTACTTATCGTCGTGCCGGTCAAAGAGACACTTTGTAACATAACTGTATTGGCTACTATGGTATTAGATTGCGAGCCAAGTGATGATTGGAAGATGCCAGTACCTGTAACAGAAGCTAGAATGGAATTGATAGAAACATTGTACGCGCTCAAATAATTGGTAACTGCAGACCAGATACTCTGATTATTGTTGCGAATTATAGATTGTAATAATAACGGTTTAGAAGAAGTTACATAAACGGAATAACCTACTAACGATAAGGAAATCGGGGCTTGGTCATCTAAATAATTTACTAGAATAATTGGAAGTGGACTTGAACCAATACTAAATTCTAGAATTGGTAATAAAGTTGATTTTCCATTAAAAGTGGTGAATTGACTTGAACCTCCGGTAGCAAAAAGATTTATATTATTTGCTTGAATTTTAGCAGAAGCACTTCCACTGATACCACCGATGCAGCTACCGAAAGTCAGACAAGCTGGACTATTTATAACAGAAACAATAGTCTGGGTTTGAAGAGTGACCGAGTTGGCAATGATCGTGGAACCAGATTGTAATTGAACAAGCGGAAGAACACTAGTAATAACAACATCTAATTCAAATTTTGCTTCCCATTTTTTAGTTGAAGGCAGAATGACACGAAGGCCTATACCATTAATAAATATACTTCCTTGTATAGCTGATAATTCAAGTTGTAGATTATGCTCAAGCAAGCCATTAGGGTTAAATGAGCATCCCTCATTAGAAATGAGCAGTTGATAATTTGAATTATCACCAAAACATAATCGATCATTGACTGATCTACCAATGCTACCAAAATTAGAAACTATTGAAACATAGGCACTATCTGTTGAATTAAAAATAACACCATAACTTGAAGTTACCGGATCACGAACAGAAACAATGTTGCTATCTGAAATAAATTGCAGCGTTGAGCTAAATACTATTGGTGTTGCGATTTGCAACTCGCCGTTGCTACCTACGGTATTTATATTAAGTAATTGGAAAATAGTTTCATTAAAATCAACACTCGCTTGCGCTACTGTATCAATTAAGCGGAGATGGACAGCGCTTGGTAAGGTTGAATTTACTGCAGCGTTTTCGTTATAAGTATTTCTAGAAGAAATTTTAATATAGGTATTTCTAGCACTTCGCACACTCAAATCGATGGTAACAGGGGAGGTATTTGTTGTAGCCACAGCAACATACGGTGCGATGCTAATAGGATTTGCACTTGAACCAATAGTACTTAAGGAAAATAACCCAATAACATTTGCAACAATTGAAACGCTTCCATCTGAAGATATAGGTTTTGTAGAATTAATAGCCGCATAAAAATTACTAGTGACTACTAAATATTTGCCATTAAAATTAAAAGCTGGATCAGGCGAATCTCGAGAAAGCCCAATCGGAGATACGGTGACATTAAATTGTCTAATGGTGTAATTACTAACATTTGATAACTGAAGGTTGGTAGAAATAGTTGAAAATATATCTTTGATTTTTTCAGGTTGAATACATAACCCAATAGTGACAGTACATACAGGATTTGAGTAGGAGGCAGGGATAAGAAAATCAGATCCTGGAACATCTAAGGTAAACGGTAATGCTGAACTTCCAAGATTAAAATCATTAAGGCCATCTAATTTTAAATATCTAGATCTAACAGCAGCAGATGACTCAAGATTTACAATACTGAGAATTGAAATAGTATCTGTACTGTTACTTGAACGAAGTGATAGCGTTAAAGATGTTATTGTTTTAATTGTAGCGTCTGAAGCGAAGATTAAAAAAACATCACCACCAAGGTAGCTAGCACAAGTATTGATAGGTGGATTACAAACTGGTTGTGCAAACAACTCCACAGAGACGCTGGTATCACTGATTATCTCTGATAGCTTTAAAGGATTCGCAGAAGTTCCCACTGAACGCCATTTGGAATTATTTCGATTTAGTATTAAATCAGTAGTGAATATACCTAGTGAAGTAGCCGCTGAATCTTGTAAAAAATCTAAAGAAGTTGAAATTGGTAAAACATTTACTACTAATCTTGCGTAGATCGTGGTTATCGATAACGAATTTTTGCTGTCAATATAAATACTATTTCCAGGAGCGCTGGAATTTGGATTTATTCCGAGTTTAATAGTTCCACCAACACTAGTAGCGATTAATGTAACTGGTCGATCTGCAGTGCCTATAGTATTAGCATTTAAGGTAATTTCATCGGCTTCAATTGCGTTCAGATTATTAGTACTATCATAGGTAGCATCAGCTCTTATTTGTAAAAGAAAATTAGCTGCATCTCTAGCACTGTATTCAAGAATAGTCGCTTTAATCCGTTTAAAAACAGAAGAAGTCAAACTATTCACATACGCATTACCATTAGACCTAGTTTCTATCACCAAGCTACCACCACTGTCTATGGAAAAATAAATTGGGTTCTCACCGGCACCAGATCCTGTTGGTTTGCCAATATGTCCTGTTCCCGTACTTCCTGAAGTTCTAATCGCCAAACTTTTAACATTAGATACTGCACTAAAAATAGATTTCGTCGCGCCAGTTCCAGTATTTTGAACAATGTCACCGACAACTTCAATGGTCAACGCAACATTACTACCTGTACCAATATTAGGATCCTGATCGATTTGTAAGGTTTTAGTTGTGGTAAATGTTACAAGGCCAGTTGATGGGGTTGCTTTTAAATATAGAGTGTGTAACGCACCAATCCCTAACACATCGTTATCTAAGCTGTAAGTAAAATTACTACTATCAATTGCACCAGATATAAATTGAACAGAAGCAGGGATAACTCCACTATGAAGTGAGTAGAGAGCAAATAAATCATTGCCTTGCAAATAAACTCCTCCGCGTGCAATAAAACTTGTTCTTGTGGCATTGACGGTAAGAGGATCAGTCTGCGTACCGATATCACTATTAGAACGGACAAATACTCTATGCGCAGTGATACTACAGGTAGCGGCAGTTAGACAAAATACACCTTCATTATTTCCGTTTCCAAAAGCAGTTATTGAAATGCCAGTAGTAGTTGCTCCGCCAGATAAGGTAATTACATTAGGTATATAAAAAGTTCCAGAAGCGCTGACTAACTTTATAAAATTATCAGTGGTAGGTGAAAAACTAGATACATCAAGTTTTTTAGAAGTAAGAGCATTGATTAAAGAATAGTTTACAAATGTTCGATTAGCAGTGACTCGGTCAAAAAAGACAACTTCTCTTGGGCAAAGCACAGTACCACTACCGCACTCAACTCTATAATTTTCTCTGCTTGCATCAAAAAAGATATTTACATACCCATTAGTTACCGTTCCTGCTCCAGAATTAATTACCAAGCAACTAGCACAATATGAAGTTTCTGGTAAGGCATTAGTGATAGTAGTAGGGATGATCGATATCTTTAATGCGGAAGTGAGGGGGAAGTCTGCTGACACTGTAAAATCGCCAGATGGTGAGGTCGAGGGAGCATTTACTAAACCAATTAACCCAGAATTTAATGTGATTTTAGAAGCGCTAATATACCCAGAACTGATTGAGGTTGCGTATACCTTTGGTGCAGTTATGGTCCACTCTGCGACATGATACAGGCCATCACTTTCATAAGATAAACCATTATTTACAGGTATTAAAACAGTTGAAGAAGAATTTCCATACAGCACTATTCCATTTGCTGAAGTAGAAACTAGTTTTATTAGATTAGCAGAAACCTTAGCAGTGCTCGAGATTACTCTGGCATAATCAAGCGCAAAGCTATTTGTATTTGTAATATAAATTTCACCACAGGATGCGGTACAGCTACTCGTTCCAGCTTCCAAACTTATCGGAGGCACAGAACCAGCCACAATATTTGGACTGATATTTACTGAAGAGGTACTGGTACCAATATTTCCTGAAGATTTCAAACGCAGTCTACTGTTATAAGTAAACGCATCAGTTGCAGTTGAAGACTGTGTGATTGAGCCATTTTTAGCTTCAATAATAACTAACGCACCAATGTTTGTAGAAGTGAACATGAATTGATTGCCGCTGTTACAGGCACCACAATTAATGGTAGTTGCGATTGCATCAAACGAATAATCTTTGTTTTCAAAACCTACACTAAAACCACCAGTATTACTAATAGCTCCAGATACTTGCGTGATGCTCAGTATTGCAGTGTTATAATTTGCAGTATTAAAATATATATCAACACATCTAGCACAGAACAACCCGCTAAGACTATTAGCTCCTATGTAGATAGCACCTTGAGATTTAAAATAAGCATTTGCGATCTGGCCAGCACTAGGTAAAATTGAAGTACTTGCAAATAACACAGGGAATGCTTCAGTTCCAATTAACCGAGCATTGAGGTAAATTTTTCCAGCTGATATAGTTGTTGAACTACTACTTGGAATAATATGTGAATTTAAAGCGTCAATAATTAATGTATCACCTGGTGAGCCTGAGCTATTAATATCAAGTGAAATGTTTGAATAATTCAAATTACCACCTGCATTTGGAAAATTATATGCAAGTCTAATGCTATTGCTTTCAGCAACAGTTGCAGTTCCCAATCTACACACCGAGCCAGCATCGCAAACTTTAATTGGAGATGTTGGGCTGAACGCGGTTAAGTCAAAAATAGAACTTCCAGAGATAATACTGTTGTTATCTATTAGCTGTAATAGTTTGCCAGATCCAAGTTTAGTGGTGAATGTATTTGGGCCAATTCTAGTGATGTAATTACTGCCAAAGAATGAGAATGTTATGCTATTACCACCTAGCGAAGAGACAGTATCCACTCTTGAAGTGCTGCCATTGGTCAGATCAAGATACCAATCAATAAAGTCGAGGGTGGAAGGTACGGAAGCCGCTAGATTAAAACTCACCAATGCACTCCCTTTAACTATGAAGGCATATCTTGAAATCACAGCAGTTTTCACAATAGTACCAATATTAAAAGTATTTGTGCCGAGATACTCAACATTAATATTAGAATCTTGCTCTATGCCCGATAAACCAAAGTTTATATTAGTAGTAGCTCCAGTATTAATCGGCAAACCCAATGCAGAAGTACCAATACCGGTCTTACCAGCTAAAGTAAGTTGAGTAACTAAGGAAGTTAAATTGATCTGAGAAGCCAAACCGGATACAACTATACCTCCCGTCCTGCTAGCAAGCACATAGGAATTAAAATTAGAAAAATTACCTAAAGTAACCGTGCCTAAAATTTGCATATCGCCAGTAGTTTGGTAAATACTTAGCATAGATCCAGAAACTGATGTTTGAATAGTGTGAGTTAATAAATTAGTAGCGTTGCCATTGGTTTCAATAAACACAGAACCTGCGGAGCTTAATGTGATTAATGGACAGCTACCTCCAGTAAAATTACAAAGACTTGTCGCGTAACTAGTGCCAACCGAAAGTCTAATAGGAAACGCTGCTCTTCCAATGTTTCCAGTTGAAGTTAAATTAATACCTCCTGGTGCAATAATAATCAATCTTTCTTCAATCGCTGAACCTGGTTTATTATAGGTAAATACCGAACTATTTTGATACAGTGATAAAAATCCATCTGCCTCAATTGGATTTGGATTTGCTGGTGGAACAATTGGATTTGGATTTGGTGGTGGAAACACTGACCCGATTAAATCGGCTGCCAGAGTATTTCTGCTTAAATAAATTGAGCCACTGCCATTGGTATTAGCTACAAATCCAGTAAAGGCAGTTTGCGGATCAGTAAAAGCTGAAGCTGATGAAATTCTGATCGGAGACGATGCACTACCTATGTCTGCGTTAGTAGAAGAAGCTGACCTTGTTGTGATTAACTCAATTGAAGGTGCTGATAAAAACGCTGTGCCATTAGTAGTTATTGAACCGTCAGTTGCTTTTAATGTTATCTTGGTAGTAAAAATCAAATCGGCATTATAGACAATCGAAGGGGCGCTCAAATAAAAGTTGGTGATGCTGGCCCTAGCGGCGCTTAAAGATGCCGAAATAGATTGTGTAATAGTAGCAACTGCATTATCTTGGATCAGGTAAATAGATAATCCTGGCCCCACACCTGTCCCCACAAAAGAAACCGTGCCCGCACTAAATATTCCTAATACTTCATCATTTGCTCTTTTTATATAAATATCACCACCATTAGCTGCAGTGATAGAAATACTCGTAAATGTACTATTATCAGTACATGTAATATTTGCTGCATTTGCTGCAGTTTCACAAGTAGATACAATTATAGGATGGAGCATTGTGCCAATATTTGCAGTGGAAGAAATACTAATTGTTTTAGCATTAATGGTATAACCTTCAGTATTAGAAATCTCACCCGCAGCATTGATTGTAAATGTACAGTTAGCAGTACATGTTCTAGTGCCTGTACTCACTTCAATACTCGCAATTGAAGCGCTAAGAATGTTTGGGCTTCCTGCTGCACCAATGACACCACTGACACTGTTGGCACCGCTCCTAACTGTAGAGCCATTTAGAATCGTAGTTCTAGCAGCAGAACCACCCGCTTTATAATGTGCCACAGCAGTAGCAGCTGGTGCACTTGCAGTAAAAGCAGTAGGATTTGTTAGTATTGCAATTCTATTAGTTGTCGTGCCTATATTACCACTTGTAGCAGTAAGACTGTAAGTTGAAGCCGAAATTCCAGTGTGAGAGGCAGCCGCAATCAACGCAGTGGCAATCAATGAAACTTCAGTCGTCCCGGTCACAGCACCAACTTGAAGATTGCTGCTAGTTGAACTAACAAATACATTACTACCTGTAGAAGAAAAATCACCAGTGGTTGCGTTTTGAACAATGTTAATAGGGCTAATAGAGGTGCCTATAGATCCTGCAGTTGCGGTAAGAGATATTGTTCCTGAAATTCCTGAAGTAATATTAGTTGCACTAGTTCTAGAAAGATTTGTAGCAGTAATATCAATCGCTCTTGAAGTAGAACCTAATGTAGAAATATTACCAAGTTGCAATGATGCAGAACCATTAAGATAAATATTGCCCGATAAAGCAGTTGCGGTTAAATCACCAGTGGTTGATTGCTGGGTAATGTTAATTCGATTAGCTGAGGTACCGATAGAACCTGTAGTTGCGGTAAGAGATATTGTTCCTGAAGTTCCTGAAGTAATATTAGTTGCACTAGTTCTAGCAAGATTAGTTGCAGCAGTAATATCAATTGCACTTGAAGTAGAACCTAATGTAGAAATATTGCCAAGCAACAATGATGCAGTGCCACTAATATAAATATCACCTGAAGATGCAGTCGCGGTTAGATCACCAGTGGTGGCGTTTTGGGTAATGGAGATTGGGTTAGATGAGGTGCCGATATCACCTGTAGTGGCGGTGAGAGAGATGGTGCCTGAAGTACCTGAGGTTATCGCTCCTGCACTTCGTGTGATTGAAGTACCAGCATTGAGAGTAACAGATGTAGCGGTGATACTTGCAGCAAGTGCAATGTCATTTGATGAAATTAGTTCAAGAGTAGCATTGGAAAAAGTTAGAGCGCTAGATATAGCAAATGATCCAGAGGTTTGCTCTAAAGATAATGTGCCACTAGAGAATGTATTTATGGTAGCGTCAGTTAGACCAGTATTTGCTGATCTGAGGTAGATGTTTCCAGATTCAAAAGAACTGAGAATGAGGTTTGAAGATGACCACCCTGATGTTCTGGAAACCTCAACAGGATTACCTGATGCGCCGATTGAGCCACCTGTTGCTGTTATTGAAATATCACCGCTGGTTGTTGTAATGGTTGGAGTTCCAGAAGTAGTGATATTCGTAGCAGCTGTAATGGAGATATCTCCAGATTCTGATGTTATATCGTTATTAATTTCTAGTCTACTACCTGAATTAATGGTGATAGTTCCATTACCTTGTGTTGTAAAACCTCCCGAATTTAATTGTATAAAATCAGATAAAGAATCAGTGCAGGAACTACTAGTACAGGTAGTAGTTAAAGATATGTTTACACCACTGGCAAGGGTAATTTCAAAGTTAGTTGACGGACTTGAAGTAAAAATACCCTTAACTGCAGAAAGTGAAATAGTTCCTGTTGTAACTGCCTCTAGAGTATCTTCGTAGATATATGTTGTTCCTAGCCCATCATTAAAAGGATCAGTATCGGTGGTGGCAGTAATAGTTTGATTTGATACGGGAGAATCAAATCCGCATTGATTTGCAACAGGAGGACAGGTAGGTGGTTGGGCTCCTTCTCTAATTATTATATAGTCAGGATCTAGGAGTAGGGTATCTTGGGAGTTGAGGGTGAAGGGCTGGGCTTGTAGATTTATGGTTTTACCTGAAAATTCTATAAATCCTGCTGGTTGATTTG